>JBEKZG010000307.1:0-5176 GCA_049510095.1 Occallatibacter sp. | reverse complement strand
CCGGCACACTGCCCACCCTCTCCCGCGATGAGGCAAAACAACGCATCGAAGCCGCGGGCGGCAAGACCGCTGGTTCCGTCAGCAAAAAAACCAGCTACGTCGTCGCCGGTGAAGAAGCCGGCTCCAAACTCGACAAGGCTCGTGAACTCAATATTCCCATCCTCGACGAACCCGGTCTGCTTGCCCTGCTTGAATCCAAATCAACTGAGAACTAGCCTGGCGCCGCAGTTCTCGTCCGCCGCGGCGGAAGACTTCGGATCAAGAGAACTGAGAACTGTGAACTGACAACTGATAAGCGCCCTACGCCCCCGAACGCCGCCGCGCCACCGTCCGCGACTCGCGCTCCCGTTCCCGTTGCCATGCCTCTGCTCGCCAGGTCCGCGACCTGTAGCTCTGCGGCTCTTCCGCAGCCGATGCCACCGGCAATACAGCAGTTTCGGTCTGTTGCTTTCCCGGAATCGCCACCAGCCCGGTCCCGGCTCGCATCGCAACCCGCTTTTCCAAAGCAGGCAGCGGCGTCGGCAACAACCGCGGAGGCGATCCAATCTCCACATAGGCCGCATCCGATGTCAGGCTCGCATCCGTGCCCTCCATCTGCTCCTCCGCCACGCTTTCCTCCGCCGCCCCTCGCTGCACACGCGTCGCAAGCTCCCGCGCCATGAACTCGTCCACCAGCTTGTGCAGGCAGGTTTGCCCGCACAAATGCTTCGACCCCGGCCGCATCCGGTTGCGCGAGTTCCACCCGCTCACCCGCAGCTCCCCAGCCTGCTCGCTGGCCACAAACCAATGGTTCGTCTGCTTCTTTTCCGCTCCGCAGATGTCGCACGATATCGCCTGCCGGATCAAAGCTTCTCTCCCTCCCCGCCAAGTTTCCGCGGACTCAATGACCCCAACCGTCCCCGCTCGGCTGTGCGATCGGGAAACCCACGGAGTCGCCTTTCCCTATTTCATCGTGCCGGGACGAAAAACCATCAAAGAAAATCAAAATCAGCCTCAATTGCGATCAAAAGCGGAAAGCGGGAAGGCCCGTCCTGAAACGGAACACTTCCTGCCCGATCCGCCGACTCGCTAACTCGCAGCCCTTACTGCCTCGGCGCGAAATACCCCTTCTTCGCCCGCACCTGGTACTTCCGGTCGTTGCAATAGAGGTAGATAGGCCGGAACGATCCGTCGTACTTGAAGTCGGCCGGCGTATAAACCAATGAGTACTGGCTGCGCAACTCGTCCTCAATGACCTTGAAGTAGGTTGACATTTCCTCCACCGACGGCGGAAAGAAAACCTGTCCTCCGGTCGACTCGGCCATGTCCGTCAACACCTTGTCGCCCTTGCCGCGGCTCGGCGTCCAGTTCGTGCTGATCGCGTAAATAATCGTCTCCGCCCGCTCGCACTCCTTGATCACCTCGTCCGGATGCACGCGGCTCTGGTTATCGTCGCCATCGCTCAACAATACAATCGCTCTGCGCACCGGGTCAGGGCTGCGGTCACCCAGCATCTTGTCCCGGCATGCCGTATAGACCGCGTCGAACAGCGCCGTTCCGCCGCCGGGGCGCAACCGGTTCACGCCCGTCTCCAGAGCATCCACATTGTTAGTCCAGTCCTGGGTCACCGTCGGCGTCACGTCGAATCCCATCACAAACGCCCGGTCGCTCTTTGCTTTCAAAATCTCCAGCAAAAACTCCGTGGCCGACTGCTGCTCGAATTGAAAGCGCGAGCGAATCGAAGTGCTCGCGTCGATCACAATCCCCACCCGCAGCGGAAGATTGATCTGCTGGTGGAACGAGTTCACCCGCGCCGGAGCCTTCTGGTCGTCCAGCAGCGCAAAATCGCTCTGCTGCAGGTTAGGAATATAGTGCCCATGCCTGTCCGTCACCGTAAAAATCAGGTTGACTTCATTTGCATTGATCTTGATCGTGGGCGTATTCACATCGGTTTGCCCGTCGGCCTGGGCCGCCTGACCCTGCGCCGCCGGAGCTTGCGCAGCGGGAACGGGTGTCGAAGGCGTTGCCGGCTGCTGCGCCGTCAGCGCGGCAACTGAGAACACCATCGCCAACACAAGGCATGAAATCCATAGCCCCCGGCGGCCGGTCATCGCCGCTGAGGTGATTGAAATGTTTCTGTTCATAGCTTCCTCATTCTAGCAACTGCGCCACCAAATGGCACCACGTTCAATCCATCCGCATCCGTTCACTTCCGCCCCCGCCATCCAGCCGATTCAGGAACGCTTCCAGTTCCGCCGGCAGTGGCGCTTCCAGCTCCAGCAACTTGCCAGTTCTCGGATGCGCAAACTCCAGCCTGGCCGCGTGAAGAAAGTTCCGTCCAAGCCGCAGCCGCTCCGGGTCCGCCCTCCGCCGCGCCGCCTTCGAATGTGCGGCCTGTGCCGCCTCCTGGTCCGTCAACTGGCCCGCCCCGCCATACAGCGTGTCTCCCACCACCGGGTGCCCGATTGAAGCCATGTGCACCCTGATCTGGTGTGTACGGCCAGTCTCAATCCTCACCTTCACCAGCGTGAATTTCCCAAATCGATTGCTCAGCCGCCGCACCACTTCGTAGTGAGAAACCGCTGTGCGCCCGTTCTCCAGCGGCTGTGTTGTCATGCGTGTCCGCCGCATCAGATCGCGGCCGACGCTCGCGTTAATCGTTCCCTTCTCTCGTTCCAAAGCGCCCTGCACCAGCGCAACATAAGTCTTCTTGATACGCCGGCTTGCAAACATGTCGCCCAGTTCCGCATGGGCGCGGTCGTTCTTGGCCACAACAATCAAGCCGCTCGTGTCCTTGTCCAGCCGGTGCACAATCCCCGGACGCAATTCGCCCCCCGTCGAAGAAAGCTTCTTGAACCTGTAGAGCAGCGCGTTCACCAGCGTCCCTTTGCTGCGCGCATCCTCATTCTGTCCCGAACCCGCATGGACCATCATCCCCGCGGGCTTGTTCACCACCGCCAGATCAGCGTCCTCAAACACCACGTCCAGCGGAATGTCTTCAGCCGTAGCCTTCAAAGGCGCCGGATGCGGCTCGCCCGTCACCGCGATCCGCTCGCCTCCGCGCAGTTTCAGCGATGGCTTTTCCCGCTCTCCGTTCACCAGCACATCGCCCTGCTCCATCAGCATCTGTACCCGCGACCGGCTCACTCCCTCCAGTTGCGCCGCCAGAAACTGGTCAAGCCGCTGCCCCGCAGCCTCCGCAGGCACATCGAAAGTGTGACGAATATTGCCCCCGCCTTCAGCCATGTGCGGCCTCGTCGTTTGTAAGCTCTGTGCGGTCCAGCAACATCACACCACCGCACAGCACCATAAGAATCGCCGCAATCTGCGGCCCATCCAGCGCGCCGCCCAGCACCACGCCGCGCCCTTCCGTATCGCGCCAGAACTCAGTCATGAAAATCGCAAAACCCATTCCCACTATGCCCAGCCCCGCCACATCCCCCTGCTGACGCCGCGCCGGCAGACACACAATCAGAAATATCGAGAGCGTCAGAAACGCCAGCGCCGCATACGCCTGCACGGGATGCAGTGCAACCCCCAACGGCGTCCCGCTCCATCGCGCAGCCGTCGCATCGGTGTACGTCACCGCCCAGCGCACGTCAGTCTCCGTTCCAAATTCGGAACCAGCCAGCAGCGCGCCCAGTTGCTCAAATGCCAATCCAAGAGCCAGCGGCGCGGCCAGCGCATCCATCGTAGTCCGCAACGGCATCCGCTTGCCCCGCGCGTATACGAGCGCCGATCCCGCGCCAGCCAACGCGCCCACCGCGGCCAGCAGCGGATGATGAATCATCGCCAGCCCCAACATCCACGCGGGATGCGCGCGCAGCTCGTTCCAGTTCGCAGCCACCAGCAACAGGCGCTGCACCACCAGCGCCGCAAACAACGACACCACGCACAGGTTCCACATCTGTCCTGGATCAACTCCGGCCACGCGCGCCGTCCGCTGCGCCAGAAACAGCGCCAGCACCACGCCCAGCGCCGCGAGCGCGCCATACGCGGGAATCACAACCGCTCCGATGTGGAAAAGAACTGGATGCACCTGAGTCAGAATACGGCATTTACGCTACAAGCATAGCTGCCGCTATTCCTCAGAGAATTGGATTTACCAACGGCAGCGTGGCCGACGCGTCGAAAGTATTATCTGGATTGTGCCGCCGCAGGTTGCGCTGGCTCAGACTGAGGAACCGAGGAAGGCTGGGACTGGGGAGCCCGCGCAGGAACGGCAACGCCAGCAGGCATGGGAATGTTGATTTCAAGGCGCGGCATGACCCCATCCTTGGGAACGCGAAATTGTAGACCAAAAAGGCTCAGGGTTACTCCCATGTGACCACCTCGTCTCAGTTTACACCATATGTCGTCTTGAAATAGACATCAGCTTCTTCCTTGGCCTGAATGAGCAGTGCTGGTACTGGCACCAATCCGTCGGGGAAGTTTCGATTCTGGGCGTCAAGCTGCTGCTTGCGGAGCTTGTGGAGCCGCGCCATGATCTCTTCATCTGTATATCGGCCAGAAAAAATATACTCCCACTCCAGTTGGACGTCGATGAAAAGGTATTCGAGGGTCGTCGAGTAAGCGCTGGCCGACTTCTGCTCCTTTGCAAAGGGAAAATAGTCCTTGATGGCGTCGACCAACTGTGAGGCAGCGATAATAGTTGGAAACACAAGATGCACATCTCCCCACACTGCCCAACCCGCAATGCTGGAGCTGGAAGCGACGGCTTTCAATATCCCCAGGCCTTTCACCCATCTGCCACGGGAATCCCGATAGAGGCGAATATACGAAGCTCCCGCCTTGAGATTGATCATCTCATTCCAGTAAAGCTGCTGCTGGCGATGGGGATCGGAAAGGCTTTCGCTCGTGCTCATTCTTTCTATCTATACCTTTCGCAACACTTACGGCGGCCAAAGCACGCCGCGGCAAGTGTACGCCGAAAGGTAGAATCCGGCCCACTGGGCCGTGAGTAATGCGCAGGTGAACCCGTCCTAAGACGGTGGAGCTCTCCGCGGTTCGTTAGGCATTCCGGACTGGCGGACACGGCACACAGAACCGATTGTCGAGTCGAGCCCCTGTTCATTGAATGTTGGTTCAACCTGCGTTGACTACCCACCTGCTTTGCAGGCCGGTCTCTATTGCGGATAGTATGAGTCCCGGCCAGGAATTACAAGTCTTGTGCGAGGGGGGCGCGGTGTGTTACGTT
>JBEKZG010000306.1:0-5187 GCA_049510095.1 Occallatibacter sp. | reverse complement strand
CGGTAACTCTGTTCGAGAAAATGCCCATTTCACAGGCACTTCAGCAGAAGGACTGCACAAATCCACAGCTAACTAACTCCAACCAGCTGATTCTGTTTGAGTTTTAACCGGACGGTAGTGACATTAACCAACAATATGCGCCCAAGGTCACCCCATAGCCGAAGGATTTCCGTGCGGCAAAGATGCATTCCGCAGGGGCTAAAGTCCTACTCATTCTATTGGCTTTATTGGTCCGGCTGAAGCCGTGCCCTTGTTACAAAGCCTATTTGGATGCGACGGGAGTGAGCTGGAATTCTTCGTTCATCCAACTCTTCAGGGCGTCGATGTTCTGGTCGCGGCCGAGGAAGTCTTTGACTAACTGGGCGGCGGGCTTAGTGGCGCCGGGCTCGAGGACGGCATGGCGATAGCGCATGGCGGTGGGGCCATCGAGGAGATTGGTTTTGTCGAATTGGGAAAAGAAATCGATGGCAATGACCTTGTCGAGGACGTAGGTATAGTAGTTGGAGGCATAGCCGGTGAGGTGGGTGAAGGAGGCGTACATGCGGTCTCCATCGACGAAGGTAAAGGGGCTGAAACGGGCCGTATCCGCTTTCAGGAGGGCATCGAAATCGATGGCGGCGGGATCCTGGTTGTGAACCTGGAGTGCGTAGCTCGAGTAGAAGAGCTGGCCTTGGAGCCAACGGGCGCGGCCATAGGCGCTGGCTGCATTCATTTTGGCGATGAGGGCGGTGGGGAGGGTTTCGTCGGTTTGATAGTGCTTACCGAAGGACTGCAGGATAGCGGGATCGTGGATCATTTCCTCTAGCATCTGCGAGGGGGATTCGACGAAGTCGCCTTCGACGTTGAAGCCGCCGGCGCCGGACCAATCGCCCTGACTGCCGAGGATGTGATGCATGAGATGGCCGAACTCGTGGAAGAAGACGACGACTTCACTGTACTGCATGAGGCCTGGGTCGCCGGGCGTGCCGCCGGAGAAGTTGCAGACGAGCATGCCCTCGGGGAGTTGGCGGCCACGGATGCCGGGCAGGACGGGGGCCGAGGAGAACCACTTGTCCTTGCCGTCGCGGGGATGCATGTCGAGATAGATGCGGCCGAGTAGTTTGCCTTCATTCCCAGGGGCGGCGTCGTAGACATCAAAGGTGTCAACCGATTTGTCCCAGACGATGGCGTCTTTGACGGGCTTGAAGGAGACATGGAAGAGGCGCGCGGCGGTTTTGAGGATGCCGGCCTGGACTTCGTCATACGGGAAGTAAGGGCGGACGCTCTGGGCGTCAAAGGAGTACTGGGCGCGGCGATACTGCTCGTTCCAGTAATTTGAGTCGGCCTGGCTGAGGCTGGTGATGCCGGGCTGCTGCTGCTGCGCGAAGGCCAGGAGCAGATCGTATTCCCGCTTAGCTGCGGAGCGGGAAGCTTCATCGACCTGCTGGATGAGACGATCGACATTGGCTGCGGTTCCGATCATCTGGTCGGCGGTGGCGAGGTCCGCATAGCGGGGATAGCCGAGGATGGTGGCCAGATCCTGGCGGGCGGTGAGGAGATCGCGGAGGACCTGCACGTTCTTGGGATAGGCGCGCTGGTTATAGGCGAGGAAGAGTCTTTTGCGGAGGTCGGCGCTTTTGGCGAAGGAGAGGACCGGGCCTACGTCGGGCTGCTCGGTGGTGAGGGTGTAGACGCCATTGGCGTCGGGCTTGTGAAGGGCGATGTAGTCGGCTGGGAGACCGTCGAGGTCGGCTTGGGTGGCGGTGACTTTAAGGGTGCCATCGGCTACGTTGCGGCCGAAGGTAAGGGAGAGATCGGTGATTTTGTCCTGGAGGGCGCGGATTTTTGCGCGGTTGGCATCGTCTTTGTCGACGCCGCCGAGGCGGTACTCGAGTAGATTGCGCTCGAGATAGTGGCGGGTGGCAGGATCGCTGGGCGTGGGGATGGCCGAGAGCGCCTTGTAGACCTTCTGATTCAGATTGAGGTCAGTGTTGGCGGAGCTGATGACCGCAGTGAGCGCCTGGCCCTTGTCGCGCATGGGCGCGGAGTCAGCGAGGGAGTAGACGAGGAATGCGTTGTTGTTGGCGACGGCGAGCTGATTCTGGGCGTCGTCGAAGGGACGGAGGGTGTTTTCGACGGTGCGCGGGCCGGTGACGGCTAGGAGTTTGGCTATGTCGGCGTCGACTTCAGCGAGGCGGGTTTTGACCCAGGTATCGAGGGCGGCGGGATCGCTGGCCTGGACCCAGGCGTGGAGGGGGTCGGGCTGGGCACGAAGGTGAGGGGCGGCGAGAGCGGTGAAAAGAATGGCGAGCGCGGCGACAGACTTAGCGGGGAAGCTCATTCGAAGAGTATTTCATCCGGATGGGGTTTAGAGAAGGGGGATGTTACTAACTCTGCGATGCAATTGGCCAGCGGCAGGGAAAGATCCCCTGCCGCATTCTTGGGCCGATCATTTGATTTGGGAGGCGAGCCTGGTTATTTGGGCTGGGTGGCGGCGTTGTGCTTGTCCTGATAAATCTTCCGGCTGGCTCCGTTCTGCTGACCGTTGATCTGCGACTTCTCACTGCCGCTCAACTTTCCACCGTTTGCCTGGCGGTCGGCACGAACTTGCTGATTGATGCCCTGCTCACGGTTCTCAAGGTGGGACGTTTCATTGGCGGACAACTGGCCGCTGCGGATGCCCTGGGCAATGCGCTGCTGCTGGTTTGTCTGGCGGGCGCCAACTGCGCCCTTGTAATCCTGGGTGGCGGCGTTGTGCTTGTCAGTGTAGATGGACTTGCTGAGGTTGTTCTGCTGCTGATTGACCTGCTTGTGCTCGGACTGCGTGAGCTTGCCTCCGTCGGCCTGACGATCATCTTTGATCTCACGGTTGAGGTTCGCTTCGCGGCTTTCGAGATTCTTTGTCCCTCCCGCGGTAAGCTGGCCTGATCCGACACCGTTGGCGATGCGGTCCTGTTGATTTTCGCGACGCTGGTTTACGGTGGGCTTGTTGGGAGCAGTGGCTGGAGTTGCAGGGGCTGACTGCGCAAAAAGGGAGCCGGTCAGCAAGGCGGATGCGGCAACAAACAATAACATGTGCTTCATGGACTTTCTCCTTGGTAATTCAGATTCGGTTCCCTTGATTGCAGAGCCGTTACACTTAGGCAAAACACAACGTTGAGTTAGTAGTTGCGTAAGTAGTAAAAAAAGAAGTAATAAAGTGTGGATAAGTCAATTGGAGTGAGTTAGAAAAACATTAGAAAGCTTATCGAAAGCATGGCGGAAGTTGTATCGCCTACACTGATAGTTGCCTCGTATGCCCGCCTATTGCGAAGTCGCACTGCCTGTTCCGCTGGACCGAACTTTTACCTACGCGGTGAAGGAGGACCAGGTACCGCTGCGGGGCGCGCGTGTGGTGGCGCCGTTCCGGAATGAAAAGCTGATTGGGGTGGTGACGGTGGCTGACGCCACCGCTCCGGCAGATGTGGAGATGCGTTATCTGGAGGCGGTTCTGGATGACGAGCCGCTGCTGAGCGATAGCCTGCTGGCGCTGGCGGAATGGATGGCGCAGTATTATCTGGCTCCGCTGGGCGAGGTGCTGCGGGGGATGCTTCCGCTGATGGCCGAGGTGCGGCGGACGGTGTATTACCGGATCACAGATTTTGGGCGGGATGTGCTGGCTAAGAGTTTGGAGGGAGGGCCGGACTTTCCCTCCGGGGCTAAAGCCCTCGGCGATTTGGACGATTTTATGCGAGGGTTGAAACCCTCGACTCCCTCCGGGTTGAAACCAGAAACGCATAGTCGCAAGAGGATATCGAGCGAAAGACTGGATTTGGAACATCGCGTTCTGGTGCGGCTGGCGAGTGGGGATCCGGTGAGGGTTTCCACGCTGCGGACGGCGACGGGGGCTACGCTGCCTGGGCTGGCCGCGATGTTGCGCAAGAAATGGATTGCGCGGGAGACGGCGGCGGCGGAGCGGGATGCGCGGCGGACGGAACGGTTTGCGGTGCTGATTCCCGAGGCGCGGCTGCCGGCGTTGACTGAGAAGCAGCAGGCGATTCTGGCGGAGCTGGCGGCTTGCGGAGGGGAGTTGCCGCTGGCGGAGTTGCGTCGGAAAGAACTGCCTTCATCGACCTTGCAAACTCTGGTGCGACGGGGGCTGGTGCGGATTGACGAGCGGGCGGCGGCGTTCCGGCTGGGAGGGTTGGCGCCGGCGGGGGAGACCTTCCGGCTGAATGAGCCGCAGACGGAGGCGCTGGCGGAGATTGCTTCGGGGCTGGGGGTGTTCCATCCATTTTTGCTGCATGGCGTGACCGGGTCGGGGAAGACGGCGGTTTACCTGGCGGCTATGCAGCGGGCGCTGGAGAAGGGACTGTCGACGATTTTGCTGGTTCCGGAGATTGGGCTGACACCGCAGACGGCGGGGCTGCTGGACCAGGCGTTTGGAGAGAGAGTGGCGCTGCTGCATTCGGCGCTGACGCCGGAGGAACGGAGCGAGCAGTGGCGACGGATCAAGCGCGGGGATGCGCCGATTGTGGTGGGGACGCGGTCGGCGATTTTCGCGCCTGCGCCGAAACTGGGGCTGATCCTGGTGGACGAGGAACACGACCAGAGCTACAAGCAGGAAGAGACGCCGCGCTACAACGCGCGCGACGTGGCGGTGATGCGGGCGAAGCTGGAAGGTGCGGTGGTGGTGCTGGGATCGGCTACACCGAGTTTGGAGAGCTGGCAGAACACTCTTGCACGAACAGGGGGTGCGCAAAACGGGAGGCAGGGGAAATACAGGCGGATTGAGATGCGCGAGCGGGTGATGAACCGGCCGCTGCCTGAAGTGGAACTGATCGACATGCGGGTGGAGTTTCAGCAGACGGCGAAGAACGATTTGTTTTCGCGGGCGCTGGTGGAGCAAACACGGGAGGCGCTGGAACGCGGAGAACAGGCGCTGATTCTGCTGAACCGGCGGGGCTACTCGTTTGTGGTGATGTGCAGGGCGTGCGGAGAAAAGCTGGAGTGCCAGAATTGCGCGATTTCGCTGACGCATCATAAGCCGACGGTGGATGAAGCTGGATTCGCTCGCGCGGGACAGCGGCTGGAATGCCATTACTGCGGGTATACGCGGACGGTGCCGAAGCGATGCCCGAAGTGCGACAGCGAACACTTGTATTACCTGGGGGCTGGATCGCAACAAGGCGAAGAGCGACTGGGTGAGATTTTTCCTGGGGCGCGGAT
>JBEKZG010000305.1:0-5210 GCA_049510095.1 Occallatibacter sp. | reverse complement strand
CAATGGATCGACGATCCGAACTCAATGAAACCCGGCTGCCTGATGCCACCGATGCACCTGAATGACCACGATCTGGATGTGATCACCGCTTATCTCACACAGCTTCGCTAACCCTTTGCGCGAGAGAGATGCCTGATGAGCACCGCTCATGGAGTGGAAGGATTCGACGAGACGCCGGAGCCCGAAGTAGGGCGCCCTCCGCTCAGTGTGGTCTACGAGTGGCTGACAACGGTCGATCATAAGAAGATCGGATTGATGTACATCGCCTATGCGCTCCTCTTTCTGGTGATTGGAGGAGTCGAGGCAATCCTGATGCGCATCCAGTTGGCGGTGCCCAACAATCACTTTGTCTCACCTCAGGTTTTCAATCAACTGTTCACGATGCACGGTACGACGATGGTGTTTTTCGTCGGCATGCCGATTCTGTTTGGCTTTGGAAATTACCTGGTTCCGCTGATGATTGGCGCACGCGATATGGCGTTTCCGCGGCTGAATGCGTTCAGCTTCTGGATATCGGCTTTTGCCGGGTTCCTGCTGTACTTCAGCTATGTTGGCGCAAGCGGACTTTACGCGGCGGGATCGGCGCCGGATGTGGGCTGGTTTGCGTATGCGCCGCTGACGGCGAGAGTTTTCTCACCCGGCCACAGCACGGACTACTGGACGCTGGCCGTGTTTCTGAGCGGTGTTGGATCCATCGGGACGGCTTTGAATATTGTGACCACGATCCTCTGCATGCGTTGCAAGGGCATGAAGATGAGCCGCATGCCGCTGCTGGTCTGGCTCTACCTGGTGATGGCCAACCTGGTATTCGTTACTGTGAGCCCGCTGACCGCGGCGCAGATCATGCTGACTCTTGACCGCTATCTTGGCGCTCATTTCTTCGATACGCAGGCGGGCGGATCGGCCGTGTTGTGGATGCACTTCTTCTGGATCTTCGGCCATCCGGAAGTGTACGTGCTTGTGCTGCCCGCATTCGCGTTCGTCAACGAAATTGTGCCGGTCTTCTCGCGCAAGGCCATCTTCGGTTATCCGGCCATGGTGGCGGCGTCAGTGGGTATCGGGTTTATCAGCCTGAGCGTGTGGGCGCATCACATGTTCACTGTGGGCATGGGCGCGGCGGCCAATACGTTTTTTGTATTTGCCACCATGGTGATTTCAGTGCCCACGGGGATCAAGATCTTCAACTGGCTGGCGACAATCTGGGGCGGCCATGTAATCTTCGCGACTCCCATGATGTTCTGCGTGGCGTTTCTTTTTCAGTTTCTGGTTGCGGGACTTACAGGGATCATGCTCTCAGCCGCGCCATTCGACTGGCAGCTCGGAAACTCGTATTTTGTGGTGGCCCACTTCCACTATGTTCTTGTGGGTGCGATTCTGACCGCGCTGTTTGGGGCCTTTTATTACTGGTATCCCAAGATCACTGGCAAGATGATGTCCGAGGCGCTGGGTAAGTGGCATTTCTGGCTGTTTATCATCGGCTTTCATCTTACCTTCGACTTCATGCATGTTCCGGGCCTGCTCGGCATGCCGCGGCGCATTTATACCTACGAGGCGGGCCGTGGCTGGGACACGTTGAATTTCATCGTTGGGGTGGGATCGATTCTCCAAGCGGCTGGGGTACTGATCTTTGTGTACAACATGGTCCGGTCGCACTACAAGGGCAAGGAGGCCGGCCACGATCCGTGGGATGCGTGGACGCTGGAGTGGACTACGACATCGCCCCCACCGGCTTATAACTTTGCTGTTTTGCCCGAAGTGAAGAGCCGTCGGCCCTTGTGGGATTTGAAACACCCTGAGGATCCAGATTTGGATTACGAATGATACGAGACAGCGAATGACGAGAGATGCGAGCGCAATTCCGATCGATACGACGCTGGAAACGCCGTGGACGCTGCCCTATCGCGGCACGGTGGGCATGGCATGCCTGATTGTGGCCGAGTCTGCGATCTTCGTCATCTTCGTGGTCGCGTACATTTTCTACATTGGCAAGAGCCTCAGCGGTCCCACGCCGGCACAGGTTCTGGAGTTGCCGATCTTCGGCACCGTCTGCCTGCTATCGAGCAGCATCACCGTTCACTTCGCGGTGAGCGCGCTGCGCAAAAGCTACTTGCGATCCTGTTCGATTTGGTTGGCCGGCACCGTTCTGCTGGGGACCATCTTCCTGATAACGACGGCGCGCGAGTGGTATCACCTGATCCACGATGAAGGCTTGACGATACAGACCAATCTCTTCGGAACTACTTACTACTCGCTGGTGGGACTGCACGCCACGCACGTTGTAGTGGGCCTGATTATGCTTTCGCTTGTGCTGTGCTTCTCTGTGTTCGGGCTGGTGAAAGAAGAGCACTCGGAAAAGCTGGAGACACTGGCGCTTTACTGGCACTTTGTGGATGCGGTGTGGGTGGTTGTTTTTACGGTGGTCTATGTTTTGGGCAGGTAGATTGCAGAAAGGAGGCGCCTGATGGAGCACGATGAATTAATGAGCGTAGCCGGGCACGGGCCCGAACACGAGTTCGGGCACGGGATTCATGACGACATGGTCCTTCTCCCGTCGCCAACGGCGTGGCCCATGGTGCTCGGGCTTGGGACTTCACTCCTGATCACTGGAATGGTGACGCACTGGGTCATCAGCCTGCTCGGAGTTGTGCTGGTTCTGCGTTCCGCAGTCGGATGGTTCTTTGAGGTGTTCCCACACGAGCGTCATATTTCGGTCCCCATTCAAGTCGAGGTCATCACAATCTCGACGACGCGTAAGAGACACGAACAGTTACCCACCGACCCAAAACATCGTAAAGTGATGCCCCTTGAGACGTTCAGCATCGTCGCGGGAATCAGAGGCGGCATTGCGGGCGGCATTGCAATGATTGTTCCCGCAACGGCCTTCAGCCTGCTCAAATATCACAGCCTTTGGTACGCCATGAACCTGCTGGCTGCCGGAGGCTTTGTCAATTGGGCTGGTGAGAGCAATGCCTTCCTGGCTCAATTTCATCTTAGGGGACTGCTTGCCGCACTCGGTATTCACGCTCTGACTTCTGTGCTGGTTGGACTGCTCTACGGCGCCATGCTCCCGATGTTTGCTCGCAGGCCCATACTCACCGCCGGCTTCATCGCACCATTTTTGTGGACCGGAATGCTCTACTCGGCTTTGGGAGTTATCAGTCCTATCCTGGATGCGCGCATCGACTGGCTGTGGTTCGCTGTCTCGCAGATCGCCTTCGGCCTGGTTTGCGGCTTTGTCGTTAATCTCCAGGTGAAAGTGCGGACGCCGCAGTTCCGGGCTTTGCCGTTTGCCGTACGTGCCGGCCTGCACACCGATAACCCCCACGATGATGACTCCATTCCGAAAGACAAGGATCAATGAGTTTCGTCCCTCAAATCCGGGCCTCCTCTCACGCTCTCATGCTGTTTGCAGTGTGCCTGAGCGCGGCTTCGTGCAGCCATATACCTGGCCGGCCGGGACCGGGACCTGAGGTTGTGCGTCCTGAGGAAGTGCTAGCCTTCCCCATCCTCTACAAACAGAACTGCGCCGCCTGCCATGGAGAGAACGGCAGGGATGGCGCGGCTATTTCACTTGCCAGTCCGGTGTATATAACGCTGGCCGGCGAGACTCATTTGCGAAGTGTGATTGCGAATGGCGTTCCAGGCAAGCTGATGCCCGCATTCCAAAAGAGCGCGGGTGGCATGTTGACCGACCAACAGGTCACAGTGCTGGCACAGGGCATTGTTCAGCAATGGGGAAATCCCAATGCGACCGCGGGGGAGAATCCGCCACCCTATGTGACCACTCTGACCGGGAATGCCGAACATGGTCAGCAGGCCTTTGGTATTTTTTGCGCAAGATGCCACGGGGTAAGCGGTGAAGGTGGTCCCGCCGACGGCAATGCCAACTCCAAGAGTGCCAAGCTAGGGTCGATTGTCGATCCATCCTATCTGGCACTTGTCAGTGACCAAAATTTACGGAGCATCGTCATCGCCGGCCGGCCTGACCAGGGAATGCCGGACTGGCGCAACGACACCGCGCAACCGATGCCTATGACTGATCAGCAGACTACCGACATTCTTGCCTGGCTGGCCTCGAAGCGGGTAACCGATCCAGGCCAACCTTATCCCACGCATCCTTAGAAGCGGGACGGCACAATGCCGAGTGAACAGATGTTGTCGCGAGGACAGCACGCAGCATGGAGCAGAACGCTATGAATCCGATTGAGCCTCCTTCACCCGCGGAGCCTGTTTCGCAAGCCGATGGGCCCGCTACGGCCGAGCCAGCGGCGAATTCGCAGAGTGCAGGTCACTCGCGCCGCGTATTTCTATTCAAGCTTTCTCTGGTGCTGAATGGAGCGGTCGGACTCGTTTTGGCTATCCCAATTATTGGCTATCTCCTTGGACCTGCGCTGAAGAAAAGCTCCAGCGAGGACTCGTGGATCAACCTTGGTCCGCTAAGCAGTTTTCCTGAGGGTGAGACCCGCCTGGTGAATTTCCGGAACCCCGTGACAACCTCGTGGGATGGACAGACCGGAGATATTCCATGCTGGGTGCGCCACATCTCTGGAAACAGCTTTCAGGTGTTTGCCATCAACTGTGCTCATCTTGGGTGCCCGGTGCGCTGGTTTGCGCAATCGAAGTTGTTCCTTTGTCCCTGCCACGGCGGTGCTTATTACGAAGACGGGTCACGCGCCTCAGGCCCGCCGGAACGCGGACTCTTCGTATACACCTACAAAATCTCAACCGGCGCACTAATGATCAGCGCCGGCAAAATGCCTACGCTGGCGGCGCGCGACTGCTCCAAGCCTGCACTCACACAGATTCAGGTGAGTCCCGCGTTGACCGCCGCAAACGATGCAGAGTTGAAGACCAGCGAGGACTCCCGACCAAGGAATAGCGCATGGCCAGCCTGAAGCAGCGAGGCATCGATGTTTACAACTGGTTCGAGCGGCGGCTCGGACTGGGTGGGCCCGCGATTGAAGCGGCCGAGCACGAGGTTCCATCGAACACCTCGAGTTGGTGGTATGTATTTGGCAGCGCGGCCACGGTCATTCTGTTGCTGCAGATCGTCACCGGTATTCTGCTCGCGCTTGTCTATGCGCCCACGGCGAGCCAGGCGTGGGGCAGCCTTGAATTCCTGGACCACAGCGTCAAGCTCGGCTGGTTACTGCGCGCCATGCACGGGTGGGGATCCGACTTCATGGTCGCGATCGTCCTGATTCATCTTG
>JBEKZG010000304.1:0-5228 GCA_049510095.1 Occallatibacter sp. | reverse complement strand
GATTTGTCCGGCATATGAGGGATCGGTGGCGATCTCCTGATATCCAGTAAGGGAGGTATTGAAAACGACCTCGCCCTGGCATTCAACTGGGGCGCCATACCCGAGGCCACGGAAGATGCGCCCGTCTTCGAGCGCTAAGATTGCCTGCATCGCCTCTCCGAGGAGTGGATTCAATAGATTCTACCACCTGCGGTGGGGCAAACCGCTCGCTATTCGCTCGCAAATGCTTAGTTACTTCCCGCCCTTTCCCCCGGCCCTCATCGCACAACGCCGGCGTCCCTGGCCGGCCAGTAAACAAAGACTGCTTTGCCATAAATGAGAGCGCGCTCGACCGGGCCAAACTCGCGGCTGTCCCGTGAGATAGACCGGTGGTCGCCCATCATGAAGTAGGAGCCTTCGGGCACGACTATCTCCGGCATCGAATGACTGTCTCTGTAATCATCAGGAACGTAGTTCTCGGTCTGACGCTCACCGTTGAGCCAGAGAACGCCGTGGTCGATCCGGATATGGTCTCCCGGCAAGGCGATCACCCGCTTGATGTAGCTCATCTGCGGGTCCCGCGGATAGTGAAAGACAACCACGTCGCCACGCTCGATAGCCGAAATCCGGTAAACGAACTTGTTGATGAAGAGCCTGTCCCGGTCCTCAAGCCGCGGCAACATGCTCGTCCCTTCCACGCGGACGGGCTGGTAGAGAAAAGTAATGATCAAGACAGATGCCAGGGCGGAGATCAGCAGATCGCGAATCCATAGTCCGATGCCGCCCGGGCTGCGGGGTGCCGGCGGCGCAGGGGTGGATCCCGGTTGTCCGGCCCGTTCGATCGGATCGGGGAGTGGCGTTTCACTTTGGGGAATATCGTGAGGAAACGTTTGCATCTCTCTTTTAGATTACTCGCAGCCGAGCCCTCCCGGAGGACAGAGCAAGCGGGCGCGATTCGGCTTTTCGAGAGGCCTGGGTTGATTTGCAGCAGGAACCAGGGACGGCGCGCTTCCATTCAGGTTCTCGTCCTGAAGCACCAGGGGACGCTGTAGCACCATCTCCACCTGGGTTCCGCTCTCAATGTTCACGTCGGCGCCTCGTGTGAAAAGCGATACCAGCCCGATCGCGGCCACCCCGGCCCCAATTCCGGCAATACCGCCGGCAACCGGATGCCCGCTAGCAAGACCGCCGATGGAGCCGACTGTTCCGCCTGTAGGGATGGCGACTTCAGCCGTCTTGCCGACGTTGCGTCCCTTGTCCGCATCCTGCTCGATTGTCCCCTCGCCGTCATCTTTTACCGACTGCTTGTGGGCGCCGGGCAAGCTGTTGACCAATCCCGGAATCTCCACCACGGTGCCATTGGGAAAAATGATCGACGTGAAGTGCATGTCTAGCTGGGCCTTGCCCTTTACGTGCCCTGCGCGGACTACGCGATCCACTACCCCCTGCACGTAGACTCCCGAGGGAATCATCACCTTATTCCCGACAACCACAGGAAAAGTGGAGGCCAGATAAACGCCGTCGCCGGGCTTCGCGCTTCTGGTGTTGATGCCGCTCCGCAACTGGAGCAGAACCTTGGCGCCAGCCGGAACGGTGTAAGTCGGCTTGATGGCAGCACTCGCGGAAGAATCCGGCTGAGCGGAAGACAGGGCGGGCGGCGGAACGCTCGAGCCCGCATCGGACTGAGCCGTCGTTTGGGCAACCGCATATCCTGAAGCGGCAGCTACCAGTCCAATTCCCAATGCAACGCTCAACGTTGCGCGCAGCAAACGCATGCCGACCTCCGGGTACGCTCTCTCCGATAGACGCTCTGTTCGCATCCAAGGATAGCCTCAATTGCGCGCTGCGTCGAAAAAAGACCCTGCAAATACCCGGAGTCGCGCGGCGGCCGGTCCGATTCGCGCTACCATGCAAATCAGCGATGGATCACGAAGTTAGTCCACCGGGCACCTGTTCCCGCGACCCGCATGGCCGGTTCGTATCCGTCTACCGTGTGCTCGACGACGCAATCGCCGCCCATGCCTTCCCCGGCTGCGCGTTTGGCATGCTGGCCGGCAGTGAAGTTCTGCTTCAAGATGCACGGGGCCGTTTCACCCACGAGGAGGCCGCACCCGCTGTTACGCCGGATACCGTTTATGACCTTGCCAGCCTGACCAAGGTTGTGGCCACCACTGCCGCGGCTATGCTGCTTTACCAGCGCGGCCAGCTCGAACTCGATGCCCCGCTCGGCGAATTCCTGCCCGGTTTTGTCGTGGGACGGGATCCAGGCGATCTCGCGCGCCATGTGAAGCTGCGCCATCTGCTAGCCCATAACTCGGGATTGCCAGGCTACGTGGAGTTTTTTCGTACCGTGGACACCCCTGCCGCCTTATACCGCGCGTGCCTCGAGCTCCCACTTGAAGCCGAGCCGGGCGCCCGCGCGGAGTACTCCGATCCTGGTTTCATTTTGCTGGGCAAGGCACTGGAAGTGTGTACACGCGAATATCTTGCGACCTGGGTGCGTCATGAGGTTTTTCAACCACTAGGACTCACCAGCACGGGGTTCTGTCCCGCGCCCTCAGCGCGTCCCGCAATTCCGCCTACAGAGGAAGACACGTCTCTGCGCCATCGCCGCATTCAGGGTGAAGTGCAGGACGAGAATGCCTGGCTGCTCAAAGGCGCGGCGGGCCACGCAGGGCTCTTTTCCAACGTCCCGGACCTTCTGCGTTTTGCCGGCGAGATACTCAAGGCCGTGGCTGGTGCGAAAGCAACTGGATCCAGCCCGGAACCTTCCGGCATTTTTGACGCAGCGACTGTTGAGCTCTTTGCCGAGCGGCAAAGCCCGGACGGCAGTTCCAGGGCTCTCGGCTGGGACACTCCTTCCGCCAACTCATCGTCCGGAAAGCTCTTTTCGCCGCATTCGATAGGCCACCTGGGCTATAGCGGCTGCTCTCTCTGGATTGATCTTGACGCCCAGATTGCTGTTGTGCTGCTGACTAACCGCACCTGGCCGGACCGCCCCGCGGCAACCACTCAAATCATCCGCGAGGTCAGACCAGCTTTTCACGATGCACTTCGCAGAGCCCTATGAGGCGAACGCACAGTGTGCAGCTTTCGTGTCAAAGGGCGCTACCAAATTTCTCTGCTGAGTTGCCCGAATTCCAGATAGAATCAAAAATTGGGGACATACGCATGCTTACCAGTTCTACGATTCAGGAGACGGCCGGCGCACAACCAATCGAGATCAAGAAAAGCCAGGCTGCCCTGCTTCAAGACTTGATGACGGAGAGCCAGAACGAGGCTTCTCAAGGCTTTGACACCAAGTCCGCCCTCGAAATCGCGCGCATCATCAACCACGAGGATGCGAAGATCTCAGCCGCAGTAAAAAAGGCGATTCCGGAGATTGCGCAGGTCATTGACCAGGTGGCGCGCTGCCTGCGCGACGGCGGCCGGCTTATTTATATCGGGGCGGGTTCCAGCGGGCGCATCGCCGCACTCGACTCCTCCGAGTGCCCTCCTACGTATTCCACCTCTCCAGGCCAGGTGCAGTACATCATGGCCGGCGGTCCCAAGGCTCTGGCCTCCGCGGTCGAAGTCAACGAGGACTCAGAAGAGCTGGGCCAGCGGGATATCGCACGCCGGCGGCCCACCCGCAAAGATGTCGTGGTGGGGGTTTCGGCTTCGGGGCGAACTCCCTACGTGGTTGCCGCTGTAGCCTATGCCCGCGCTCGCGGAGCACATACCGCCGCCGTCACATGCAATCACGACACTCCCCTGGCTGGGGCAGCCGATATCGCCATTGTGGCCGAGGTTGGCCCAGAGGTCATCTCCGGTTCCACGCGCATGAAGGCGGGATCCGCCCAGAAGATGGTCTTGAACATGATCACCACCGGCGCCATGACTCGCCTGGGCTATGTGTACGAGAACCTCATGGTCAACGTGCACATGCAAAACTCGAAGCTCGTCGAGCGTGGTATCCGCATTCTGATGAACGCTTGCAAGATTGACCGGGCCACTGCGGTTGAGACCATCAAGAGCGCGGGACGCAGCGTCCCCGTTGCCCTGGTCATGCTGAAGGCCAAGGTTGACAAGCCGGAGGCGGTGCGCCGTCTCGCCAAGTCCGACGGCAATGTGCGACTGGCGATCGAGGATAATGTGCTGGAGCTGTAGCAGCCCGTCGTCCTCCGGCTGAACCATTCCTCAAAACGTCGTCATCCGCACCTTCAACAGCACATCTTCGTCCGCCTTCAAATTGAGGCCGTAGTCAGTCTGGTCGCCGTTCCAGACGCGCACGGTCTTCCAGTTCCCTGCCGCGTCGTAGCTGCCTTCCTCCACCTTGAGCCACAACCGCTTCTTGTCCGGCGCGAAGGCCGGCTTGAAGTCCACGCGCACATGATGGCCCGCAATCAGAAACTCATCCGGCCCTAATTCGAGAATCACCACCCCGCCGTCGGGAGGCGTGTTCCCCTTGGGCTGCATCCAGTTGCCAAACGGCGGCATGCCATATTGGAGCACAGCACTCCATCGATCAAAGGGGAGCGTCTGGGTGTGGTTATCGGGGTCTTCACTGGCGCCGCGGACTTTGCCTTCCAGATTCCCTTTCGCCAATTTGCGGGCAATCGGCTGCAGCAATTCAAATTGCCGGGCGACGGGCTTCAAGGCAGTGTTCTCCATCGCCTCTGGACCTTCCGCCTGGTTGCTGTAGCGGGTCAGGTCGAGACCAAAGGGCGCCCAGCCGATAGCGCCCTCGCCGATGGCTGCGAATACATAGCGCGCAAATGCGGCTGAATTGCCGGTCTCGGGAATCAGCAGCGGGTTGTGGTTGCGCTTATAGAGCTCGATGACTTTCATGTATCGGGCCCAATCGTCCATATAGATATCCGGAGCCACAATGCTGATGGAGGGTGCGGCAATCTTCCACAAATCGATATTGTTATCAGTGGGCGCGCCCGACTCATAGCTGGGCGCTTTTCCGGGCTTGAAGGGATCGCGCAGAGCCGCATTGACGTAAAGCGGGAGCGGATACTCGTTTTTACCCGCGGCAGCCACCTGTTCGATATAAGTCGCCGTGTACCACGCTTCAAAGGTCTCATCGGCATCGTCGCCGAAGACCTGCTGCCAGGTGCCCGGCTTCTTGCCGAGACCCGTAACAAGTTTCTCCGGAACAGGCCCGGCGAATGCTTTTTCCGCTTCTGGCCCGAAATCCCTCACGCCACCCCATACTCCCGCCTCGTTCTCAACCTGCACCATCAGCACCGTGCGCTCGGGAT
>JBEKZG010000303.1:0-5230 GCA_049510095.1 Occallatibacter sp. | reverse complement strand
ACTCCATTTGTTCATGCACTTGTGGGCGGGGACGTTGTGGGAGGCCCTTACGGCCAGCCGGATACGTGGGGAATGGCGGTGACTGCGGGGGGCGGACTTGATTATCACACCCCGTTATTCCACCATCGTCTGTCACTCCGTATCTTCCAGGCGGATTATCAATATGTGCACGTGAATTTCGGACCCGGATACTACGAAGGCCGCGCGAATATCAATGCGGCGCGGTTGAGTGCGGGCGTTGTGATCGGGGTTGGCGGATTTGCGCCGCCACCGCCGGTGACGCTGGCGTGCTCGGCAAGCCCAAGTGCGATCTTCCCTGGCGATCCGGTGACTGTGACGGCGACGGCGGGCGACCTGAATCCGAAGCTGACCGCGGTTTATACCTGGTCGGGCGACGGCGTGACCGGAAATGGGACTACGGCCACGGTGGCGACGGGATCGCTGGCGGCGGGGAACTATACGGTGAAGGGCAATGTGAAGGAAGGCCCAAAGCCCGGCCAGTCGGCGGATTGCTCGGCCAGCTATACGGTGAGGGCGTACGAGCCGCCGACGATCAGTTGCTCGGCCAGCCCCAGCACGATCAACCCTGGCGACAGCAGCACGGTTACTTCAGTTGGTGTAAGCCCGCAGAACCGTCCATTGACCTACGGCTACTCGGCTACCGCGGGCAGCATCGGCGGCAGCGGGACGACCGCAACCTTCAATTCCGCGGGAGCTCCGTCCGGTGTCTCGAGCATCACCTGCACTGTGACAGACGACAAGGGACAGACCGCAACGGGTAATGCGAATGTCACAATTACGACGCCTCCTCCGCCCGCGGGCCCTCCCCCAGAGCAGGTACGGCTTGAGGCTCGTTTGGCATTGCACAGTGTCTTTTTCCCAACCGCACAGCCCACGGCCGCACACCCCGAAGGTGGCTTGGTTACAAGCCAGCAGGGCACTCTGACCTCCCTTGCGACGGACTTCAAAAGTTACCTCGCATTCAAACCGGATGCCCACCTGGTTCTCAGCGGACATGCGGATGTGCGTGGATCGGAGGAGTACAACCAGAAGCTCTCCGACCGCCGTGTCGCTCGCGCCAAGCAGTTCCTTGTTGAACAGGGTGTTCCCGAAGGCAGTATTGAGACCCGCGGCCTTGGCAAAGAGCAGGAACTCACAGCCGACCAAGTGAAAGATCTGGTCGAAAAGAATCCCGAGTTGAGCGAATCGGAGCGGGCGAAGGTGCTCAACAAACTGAACGTCATAGTTCTGGCTCAAAACAGGCGAGTGGACGTCACACTGAGCACTACCGGTCAACAATCGGTGCGCTTGTACCCATTCAACGCTGCAGATTCCCTGACTCTTCTCGACGAAAAGAGCACGACGCCGAGAACGAAGGCTGCAGCCAAAAAAGGGAAGTAAGGCTATGAGGGGGCCCACAAAGCCCCCTCATCAGAGTCTTAAAAGGAGAAATACGTGAATTCGCGAATGTTGAAGTCCGCTTGTGTCGTTCTAACTGCGACGTGTTTTGCCCTTTTACCAATGGGGTGCAAGAAGGCTCCGCCGATTACGCTGACTGCGCAGGCCAGCCCGCCCGCCGTATTTCCCGGCGAGCAGGTTACTGTGACTGCGACACCAGGATCGGTATCAACCAAGAAGAATGTGAAAGTGGTTTACAACTGGTCGGGAAGCGGCGTAACGGGTAGCGGGGCCACGGCCGCGGTGGCCACCGATTCGCTAGCGCCGGGCACGTACACGGCGAAGGTAGAGGTTAAGGAAGGCAAACCGGGCAAGGAAGGTCTGAAGCCAGGTGAGACGGCAGACGCCTCGGCCAGTTTCACGGTGAAGCCCTATGAGCCGCCGACGATCAGCTGCTCGGCGAGTCCCAGCACGATCAACCCCGGAGAGAGCAGCGCGATTACGTCAGTGGGTGTGAGCCCGCAGAATCGTCCTTTGACCTACAGCTACTCGGCTTCCGCAGGCAGCGTGAGCGGCAGCGGCACCACGGCGACGTTCAATTCCACGGGTGCGCCGACGGGAGCTGCGGGAATCACTTGCAATGTAAAGGACGACAAGGGGCATTCGGCATCGGCCAATACCTCGGTGACGATTACGGCGCCGTATGTAAAGCCGATTCCGCACGTTCAGCCACTTGCTTCAATCAGCTTCGAAAAGGACACGAAGCGTCCAGGACGGGTGGATAACGAAGCCAAGGCGATCCTGGATGGGATAGCACTGTCTCTGCAGAATGCGCCGGACGCGAAGCTGGTGGTGGTGGGTGAGTCGACTGCGGCGGAGAAGGCCCCGAAGAAGGGCCACAAGCATGCCAAGGTCGAGGATCTGGCCGCCCAACGTGCCGTAAACGTCAAGGACTACTTGGTGACGGACAAGGGTATCGACGCCAGCCGAATCAGCGTTGCTACTGGCACCGCCGATTCAGCGACGGTGGAAAACTACCTGGTGCCTGCTGGTGCGAACTTTGGAGCGGATGTGCAGGGAACCACGCCGGTGGATGAGACGGCCATAAAGCCGCAGGCACGCAAGCCACTGGGCGCCAAGCCCGCGCACCACCACAAGAAGGCCGCTGCGCCGGGGCAATAAGCGCACGGGCGTGATTCAGCGGCCAATCAACCCGTACCTCCTTCCATGCGGATGAATGGAAGGAGGTACGAAGGCAAGATTGCAAGAATTCTCCTGCAATAATTGGAGGCTGACCGGGAACCCGGTCAGCCTTTTCAGTTTTTCATGCATCTCTTCTACTGTGCATCTCTTCTACTGTGTCCTTTTTCGAAACCGGGAGCATTGTTTTTTCGATGAACCGCTTGCTGATTGCCCTTGAGTTTGTAAGCCTGCGTGGAGGATCCACACGGGCTGTTCTTGGTCTTCTGATTGGAATAGCCGGCGCAAGACTTCACGGACAGGCGCTTCCTGCACCGCCGCTTTGGAACGCGTTAGGTCCAGCGGGTGGAGATGCACGCGCATTTGCCTCGGTTCCGGGGCAGCCGAGCCATCTTTACCTGGGCACCACGAGCAGCTGGGTTTACGAATCGATGGATGAGGGTGGGTCGTGGCACAGGCTGGCCAAGCTGGATCCCGTGGAAGACCTAGTGGTGGATAACATCGTGGTGGATTCCGCCCATACCGAGGTTGTTTTCGCGGGAGGGTGGAAGGCGGGCAAGCGGGATGGCGGGCTTTGGGTGAGCAAGGATGCGGGACGGCATTGGGCGATAGTGGACGGCATGAAAGGGCAGTCGATTCTTTCTCTGGCGCAGGCTCCGTCCGATGCGAAGATGTTGTTCGCCGGGACACTCCAGGGCGTCTACCGCAGCATGGATGAGGGAGAGACGTGGACGCAGATGAGCCCCGAGGGCAACCAGGAGATTCATGAGGTGGAATCGCTTGCCGTGGACCCGGCGCATCCGGAGATTGTGTATGCGGGAACGTGGCATTTGCCCTGGAAAACGGAAGACGGCGGCGCGACCTGGCACAACATCAAGAAAGGCCTGATCGACGACTCGGACGTGTTTTCCATCATCGTCGATCCGGCAAAGCCGACGACGGTTTTTCTGAGCGCGTGCAGCGGAATCTACAAGAGCGTGAACGGCGGCGAGCTGTTCTATAAGATTCATGGAATCCCGGCAACGGCGCGGCGGACGCGGGTTTTGATGCAGGACCCGGAGAACCACGAGGTGGTGTATGCGGGGACCACCGAGGGACTGTTCAAGACGACCGATGGCGGAAAAACGTTCCAACGCATGACCGGACCGGACGTGATTGTGAACGACGTGTATGTGGACCCGGGAGATTCGAATAAGGTGCTGCTGGCGACCGATCGCGGGGGAGTGCTTGCGAGCAAAGATGCGGGGGCTAGTTTCGCGGCTTCAAACGAGGGGATTTCGGGGCGCAAGGTGGAGGCGCTGCTGGTGGACCGCGACGATCCGGCAAAAATCTACGCAGGCGTAGTGAACGACAAGAGCTATGGCGGCGTGTTTGTTTCAGCGAATGGCGGCGCGGCGTGGACGCAGATCGGCGACGGGCCGGAGGAGGGACTGGCCGGGCGGGATGTGTATGCGCTGGCACAGGCGAAGGATGGAACGGTTCTGGCCGGAACCAGCCACGGGATTTTCTCTTTGAAGGTGGAGGGAGCGGACCCGCTGTGGCAGCCGAGAAATACGATCGCGAATACGCTGATGAAAACGGCTACCGAGACGCACTACGGTAAGCATGTGAACGTGGAGAAAGCTGTGAAAGCTCCGGTGATCGAGCTGGCGAGCCGGGTGAACGCGCTGGATGCTTCAGGGGATGTGTGGCTCGCGTGCAGCTCTTATGGACTGCTGACCAGCAAAGACCAGGGCGCTAGCTGGCAGGGCGGCCCGGTGATGGGCGCGGGAGACTACCTGTCGGTGAGCGTTCATGGAACAACGATGGCCGCGGCGCGGCAGGACGGTGTGGTTCTCTCCAGGGATGAGGGCTCAACGTGGATGCCGATGCAGATTCCGACCATGCTGACGCGCATTCACCGGGTGGCTTTCTCATCCGATGGGACGTTGTGGCTGGGAGCGCGCGAAGGCGTTTATTTTACGCACGACCTGGGCAAGACGTGGTTGTGGATCGAGCGGCTTCCGTTCCGCGATGTTGACGATTTGTACTATGACGCGCAGCTGGACAAAGTGCTGGTGAGTTCGCGGACGAGCGATCAGGTCTACATTATCGACCCGAAGACGCTGGGCTGGAAATGGACGCAGACCGGGTACTTCATCGGGGTGATTCGCGCGGCTGGAGGGCGTATGGTGGCGGCTTCGATGTATGACGGAGTGGTGGTGGAGCAGGGAACAGGGAACAGGGATTAGGGAACAGGCAATGTCTGACGAGTCCCGTCGCCGATGGCTTTGTGACAGGGCACGGCTTTAAAGCCTGCCCTGAGCGTAGTCGAAGGGTGCCGAAAAGGCGTCGAAAAATGATGGGGTTTTAACCCCTGCGGGATATCTTTCCGGTGCACATATCCGCTATTCGATTCGTCAGACACTGCCTAGGGCAATCGCATAGAGGATCTTGCTGACAGACCTGTTCCCACGAAGCGAAATCAGGCCCTGGTGCAAGCACAGCCGATCCCGGAAGATGCTCCCGGAGTTGTCGAGCAGCCCCGGGGGATTTCACCCCGAGGCCCTCACGGAACCGTGCTTGAACCTCTCGATTCACACGGCTCTTCATAGCCCTGCGTTTGTCTCTCGCGAGCGCAAACTTTCTCCGG
>JBEKZG010000302.1:0-5255 GCA_049510095.1 Occallatibacter sp. | reverse complement strand
AGTCCCTCCGCGCAAGCGATGGACCGATTCGAGGACAACTTCTTGCCAGGAAACGACCCCCCAGGACCGCTTAGTCCCGCCGCTCCCCGCAAAAATCGACCCCTGTGAGAAATGCAGGCTAGTCCGAGTAACTCGAGAAGGTAAGTATCCTCCGGCAAAGCCGGAGGCTTTACGGCTGGGGGCCCTTCAAAGGGGCCAGGGCGTGATCCTTAACAAAGGGAGGACAACTTCACACCCCAGCCGTAGGCGCACTGTTAGCTAGCCCAGCGCTTCAGCGCTGGGGAAGCACCCTCAATAGCCTGACGGAGTCCCGTTAGGGACGGCGCTCACACTCTCCATCCGTCGAACCACTCCGCAGGAAGAATGAAAATGCGCAAACCAGGAGCGATTCCCGCAAATGTCAAACTTCTACTGCCACCCCGGCAATACCGGGGGGTTATCCCTCTTGAAATAAACTTGCACGTATGTCGGCCAACGGCGCGCTGAATCTCTGGAAGAAAAACCTCGGCGTTGTTCCTGACCATGTCTGGGAGCAGACCGGGGTGACGGTCCTAATCCTGGCCGACAACGGCCTGACCAATCTATCGCCAAAAATCGCAAAGCTCCAGAATCTGCAAACGCTTGATCTCGGCCACAATCAACTCACCAGCCTGCCGGAAGCAATCGGTGATCTCAAAGCCCTGCACGACTTTCTTTATCTCCACGACAATCGGCTCACTTGCTTGCCGGCGTCGCTGAAACACCTCAAAAAACTTCGATACCTGAATATCGGCGGGAATCGGTTCCCGGTTTTTCCCGAGTGCGTCAGCGGCATGAGCGGTCTGGTTGAACTGCGCGCGTCGGATAATCAGCTTTCAAGCTTGCCAGATTCGATTGGGGAGTTGGAGAATCTGCGCGAACTTCACCTCAGGAACAATCGACTCCGCACGCTGCCAGCTGCCATTGCAAAATTGTCCGAGCTTCGTCAACTCGATCTGCGCGGAAATCCGATCGAGCATTTGCCCGATGCGATTTCCCAACTGCCCAGGCTCGAAAAGCTGGATTTGCGCTGGATTCCGGCACTTCAGCCACCGGCCTGGCTTCAAGCTCTCGAGAATCGCGGCTGCCTCGTTTACAAATAGACGGTTTCAATCGCCGAAATCCCAACAGCCGAATAAACAAACTTCCCCGCCCCCGCCCAATCCTCCCCGGCGGCCTCAGGTTCGCGGACGGATTCAGCCCCTTCCAGCAACCGCCTCCACTTCCGCAGCCACACTTCTTCCCAACTCCACCGGCTCAATCACACGCGCCCGCGTCCCCATGCCTAGCACCACAAATCGAGCATGTCCCTCGCTCTCAAACTCCGCCTTCACGGTCACCCATCCTTCAGCCCCAACCGCATCCTGTCCATCCAACGCCGCCCATCGCGTACACCACATCGACAGCGTTCTTTCCGAACTAGGCGCCACCCGCAGCCTAACCGCGTACTGTCCCCGCTGCCCTTCAAATTGCGCCGTCGATTCCTTCCAATAACTCGCCAAATCGAACTGCGCCGGCCGCTCAAACTTGCTAGCCAGCGGAGTCACCGCTTCCATCCGTGAAACCCTGTACGTCCGAATCCCGTTCGCCCCCTTCGCCACCAGGTACCAGCTCAGTCCCTTGGCCACCACCCCCAGCGGATCAACCGTCCGCGGCCCCTTCTGCCCATCCGCCCGCGTATAGTCAAACGCCAGCTTCCGCTCGTCCGCTACCGCCTGCTGCACCACGCCCAGCATCGAAAGGTCCTCGCCCGTTCCATACCATCCCGTCGGATCGACATGCAGCCGTTCCCGCATCGCCGCCGCCTGCGCCCGCATCGGCCCCGGCAGCGCCGCCATCAGCTTGTTCAGCGCGCTCTCCGCCGCCGCCATCAGCCGCGGATGCCCAATCGCCCGCGGTTGCGCCATCAGCAGCGCCCGCAACTCCGCCTCATCCAGCGCCGGAACCTGGGTCCGCCAGCCTTTTTCCAGCTCCCACCCACCCTGCGACCCGCGCACAGCCGAAATAGGAACCCGCGCCGCGCTCAGTGCCTCCATATCCCTGTGCACCGTCCGCTGCGAAACCTCCAGCCGCTCCGCCAACTCGCGCTCCGTCACGCGCCCCTTGGCCTGCAGCAGCATCAATGCCGAAAGCAGCCGGTCCGCCTTCACGCCCGCACCTAACCTTCCCTACCAACAATTTCTAATCTCTCAAATCAATTATGACAGCCGATGTCATATATGCCTCCCTAATCTCGAAATGTCGAACCAACCCGGCCGATCTATCGAAAGAGGTCCACCCCATGCCGCTCGAAGCCCTCACCGTCGATTCCCCCGCCACCGAGTCCCTGTCCCTGCGCCAGTTCTTCCTCGACAAACTCGACCGCGAAGCCGTCCTCATCCGCAAGGCCCTCGACCGCCTCCCCGAAGGCCTCAACGACTTCAAGCCCCACCAGCGCTCCATGTCCCTCGGTTACCTTGCCGCTCTCATCGCCGGCATCCTCGGCTGGATCAGCCTCATGATCGACCGCGACGAGCTCAACCTCGACGACCCCGCCAGCGAGGGCTTCCGCACCAAGTCCCTCACCACCAGGACCCAGCTCCTCACCACTCTCGAGTCCGGCATCGCCAGCGCCCGCCGCTCCCTCGCCGCCACAACCGACCAGCACCTGCTCACTCTCTGGGCCTTCAAGATGAACGGCCGCATCGTCCAGCAGCAGCCGCGCCACATCATGATCGCCGACGCCGTCTTCAGCCACCTCGCCCATCACCGCGGCCAGCTCACCGTTTACCTGCGCCTCACCGAATCCAAAGTCCCCGCCCTCTACGGCCCCTCCGCCGGCGAGCTCTTCTAACCCATCCACTTCATGATCGCGCCACGGGCCCTGCCCATCCGGCCCCACTTCACCTTTCAATAAGTGGGCCAGCAGGTCGAACGATCCAATCGTTCCCGAAAGGGATGACGGACAGTCGCTGCCGAACCTATACGGCGAGAAGTTGGTGGTACCCTTCGTGACGATCGGAGCCGGGAATTGTGTGCTACTTATCGTCGATGCTCACGTCCCCGATTTGCATGATCGTCTTGGATTCCTCTGTCAGAAATCCATCATTTCAACTCTAAGCGGGCTTTTCTGATAATTGGCGATGTGAAGGCTGATCGTGTCAGCACCAATGGACAGAGGATGCTCGCTTTTGAAAGCTCGCAGCTTGTCTTCGAACTCTTTTCGATTTCGATCACTGGCAATACTCACCGCGACCACACTCTCGATCGCCAACTTGCGGGGCACCTTGCACCCAAACCCGATTATGTCCCGATACCAAAAGTCTCCCGACTGAGGCGTCCGAAGCATCTTGAGTAGGGTCACCGAGTAAATATAGGCCTGTTCGATTGCATGTGCAGTGATCGTCGGTCGTTTAAGCTCCCAGACGGAAATCTTTGTACCTTTGCCTGTTCCCCTTCGTGCAAGGATGTCTATGTTGCCCTTAGTCGGCGCCGGCACTCCTTCGTGCCCCGAGATAGGAACCGGAAACTGGAATGGAAGGCCTCCGAGCGTAACCGGCTGTATTCCCCGGAGAGTCCCATGAAACTTGCTCCCGGTCGGGTCTTTCATGTGCCGAAGGAACTCTGACTCAATGTGATGCTCCTCGCTCTTGACGCCGGAGTGATACTCGCAATGTTCTAGGGATCGAAAATGCCTCCGAAACGCCTGAGCTTCAGCGCCCCTCCAAGGGTATTCCCCTGTCAAACTGATACCGCAGAGGCGGGTGTTCACTGCTGCCGTCTTCGGTGGAATCGTGATGTAGACAACGTCGTTCGCCTTTACTTGGAGCGTAGCGACCTGTTGCCCGAGATACCTCAAGGAGAAGGTAATCGGAGATTGTGTCGCTGTCGAATAGGAAATATAGAGTTTTAACGGATACCATTCATAAAACTTTTGCCTGGCTGATAGTAGCGCGTTGTTTGCCTCTCTCAGCTTTTCCGCCCACCCTGCAGCTTGTGACTCTGCGCCTTGATTCCATAGAACCTCAACTTGCTCCAACAGATTCACGACTCCCCCTTTTGGACACTGGGCATCATATCCACTCCTCGCCAGTCTATTTCGGTTCCCTGGTCTCCAACTTGTTGGCAACTCCGCAGAGCGGGCAATAGTTGGTGCCATGAAATCCTTCTTTTTGTTTGCAAGTCATACAAAAGAACATCCCACACGCCTTGCAATGCTTCCAGTTTGATCCGGTGGTATGACACTTTGGACAGGTGGCCATTTCTACTCCCCTTTCACCGCGTTGGCGGTATACATGCTTGTGAACAGTCTGTGTTAGTCCAGGACGAACGTTTCTCCGTCCATGAGCGTCTTTACGTTTTCGAAACTGCTTCTGAATCCTTCTGCGTCCTCGGTATGAATCGGAACCAGCATTTTCGGCTTCAACGCCGCAGCCAGTTTTTGCAGGTCTTTCAATGGGGCATGCCCGCTCGTATGGGCGCAGACGAAGTTGACTGCCGGGTCGCTCCGGCAAGCGGAGATTCTGTCACTGCCGGAGTAGTCGGGGTGGGTTCCGTCGAGATAGCCAAGCCACTGCGAGTAGATGACGTTGACAGGAGTTGTCGCGTCCTTGAACGAATTGATGAGACGAAAACTGGACATCTTCCCGAAATAGAGGAAAGCTTCAGGAGTCGCGTGTAGCTCCTCACGCTTGACCCTGTAGCGATAGAGTCGCTTTCTGAAATCTCCAAAGTATTCTGGGTTGGCCTTGAGCCTTTGGTCCTGGCTATAAGAGGCGAAGACTCGTATCTCGGACCAATCCATGGCAGGCGTATTTTGAGTGATTTGCCGGAGTTGCTCGAGCACCCATGCGGTGTAGATGTCGATGACGAAGAGTTTGCCGGCACGTTTGCAGGCCCGATAGGCGGAGACGATGCGGTCGATGTTCTGCGAGGACGCAAGCAGGAACGAAATGTTCTTCTGCTGTCGAATTGTCTGAAAGATCATGTCTTCGACTGTCGTCTCATCAGGGAATTGGTCGTTGCTTCGATGGAGCATCGTGCCTTCGAGAAAGAGGAGATCGATGTCGCGAATCGGGCACTTCACGAGATTCTCGAAGAGCACCCCCTTTCGACCATGCGAGCGAAGATCGCCGCTGTAGAACAAGCGCTTGCCTTCGGCTTCGATGAGGAAAGCGTAGGCATCCGTGGCGGAGTGGTCGACGAGATAGGGAGTGATGGTGAACTCACCGATGGTAAACGGCTGCCAGGCCTTGAAG
>JBEKZG010000301.1:0-5255 GCA_049510095.1 Occallatibacter sp. | reverse complement strand
ATATCCAAAAGAAGTTGAAGTATCCCATGGCCAGCAAGGACGATCAGGGGCGGCTGCGGGTGGGCGGAGCGATTGGGGCGACGGGAGATTATCTGGAGCGGGCTGCCGAACTGGTGCGCGCACGCGTGGATGTGCTGGTAATCGACTCAGCACACGGGCACCAGGCGCGGGTTCTAGAGGCGGTGCGCGAGGTGAAGAAGCGCTTTCCGCAGATTGGCCTGCTGGCCGGCAACGTGGCCACTTACGAAGGGGCTCTGGCGCTGATCGAGGCCGGGGCAGATGCGATCAAGGTAGGAGTTGGACCGGGCTCGATCTGCACCACACGCATTGTGACCGGCGCCGGCATGCCTCAGATTACGGCTATCGCAGAAGCCGCGCGAGCGGGCCGCGAGCATGATATCCCGGTGATTGCGGATGGGGGCATCAAGTATTCCGGCGAGGTGACCAAGGCGATTGCGGCGGGCGCGAGCTCAGTGATGATCGGCTCGCTGTTTGCGGGCGTGGACGAGAGCCCCGGCGAGACGATTCTCTACCAGGGGCGCAGCTTCAAGAGCTATCGGGGAATGGGATCGCTGACTGCAATGGGCCAGGGCACCGGCGAACGCTACTTCCAGAGTACAGCCGACATGGCCAGCGCGGAGATGGGAACAGAGGGCGTGGTGCAGCGTGAACGAGCCAGCCAGAACCGGCTTGCCAAGTTTGTCCCCGAGGGCATTGAAGGACGCGTGCCCTACCGCGGGCCGCTGGAGTCGATGGTTTTTCAGCTAGTCGGCGGGCTGCGATCGGGGATGGGCTACGTAGGCTGCGGAACTATTCGGGAGTTACAGGAGAAAGCGCAGTTTGTGCGCATCTCCGGCGCCGGCCTGCGCGAGAGTCACGTGCATGACGTGATCATCACTCGAGAGGCGCCCAACTATCATGTGGAGTAGGCGGCGCGATTTCTGGTTCTGGATTATCGTGTGGGGGCCGGTCGCGCTGGGAATCGGCATCATTGCAATTGAGTCCCAGGAGTTCATGGGGTCCGACCACACATCAGGACCGCTGCGCTTGCTTTTTCAGGCTATATTCGGTGCGGTGAGCGACGCGCACTGGGAAACTCTCCACCACTACATTCGCAAGACTGGGCACTTTCTCGGCTATGGGTTCATCGGACTGGCGTGGTTGCGCGCGTGGTGGTTTACGCTGCCGAAGTCGCACTTTTTGCCCGACGCGGTTTTGGCACTGCTGGGCACCGCGCTGGTGGCGAGTTGCGATGAGTGGCACCAGTCGTATTTGCCGAACCGCACGGGAACGCCGTGGGACGTGCTTCTGGATTGCACGGGCGCCATCACGCTGCAGTTGGCCGTTTACGTCTTTATGCGGACGTTCAAGCCGAAGGGGCTGGCTAGGGCGGCGTAAGTGGGATGGGTAGACAGTCAAGAACAAACGTGGGCGTCCGCCGCGGCAGACGCCCGTGTGGCCTTGCGTGAAAAGAATGAACGTGTTGAGAAGAGGCCGCGATTAAGCGGCTTCTTCGCCTCCCTTGTCGTCTTCCTTCTTGCTTTCTTCCAACTGCTTTTCGAGCTCGGCGCGCTTTTTGGCTTTGATCGTGTCGCGCTTCTGGCGCTTGGCGTCCAACTGCTTTTCAGCGCCGAGGAGTTCGATGAAGGCCTTTTCCGCGCCGTCGCCTTTCTGGAAGCCGGTGCGGACGATGCGGAGGTAGCCGCCAGCGCGGTCGCCGTAGCGCGGGGCTACTGTTTCAAACAGACGCTCGACGGCCTTGTCAGTCATGAGAAAGCTGAGGGCCAGGCGGCGTGAAGCGAGATCGCCCTTCTTGCCGAGGGTGATCATTTTTTCGACGTGCGGACGGACGGCCTTGGCCTTGGCTATGGTGGTCTCCACGCGGTCTTCTACGATGACGGACGTTACCAGGCTGCGCAGCAGCGCGCGGCGATGGCTGGTGTTGCGTCCGAGCTTAAATCCTGCATTGCGATGGCGCATGATGAAACTCTCTTTCCTCTAGGGACTGAGGGACTAGGGACTAGGGGCTAATCGCGTGATCGTCTTTCTAGTCCCTAGTCCCTATGTCCCTATTCCCTGTTCCTTAAAAGTTCTCGGTCTCGGTGGGCAACTGCATGTCTACCGAATCCAACGGTTCGTCCTCGTCGTCGTAGTGGTTGTAGCTGGCGGCTAGTGCGGCGGCGGGTGGAATGCTGGTGGGTCCGGGGACTGCGTTGCCGTTTTCGTCGATCTTCATGCCCAGCGAGAGGCCCATCTGCGCGAGGATTTCCTTGATCTCGTTCAGGCTCTTGCGGCCGAAGTTCTTGGTTTTGAGCATTTCGGCTTCAGTCTTCTGGACCAGTTCGCCGATGGACTGGATGTTGGCATTCTTGAGGCAGTTGTAACTGCGGACCGACAGCTCCAGCTCTTCGACGGAGCGGTTGAGATTGTCGTTGCGGAGCAGGACACGGCCTTCCTCGCCACGCGCTTCCGCTTCGATTTCCTCCTCGAAGTTGATGAAGATGTTCATGTGGTCCTTGAGCAGCTTGGCGGCCAGGCCGACAGCGTCGGCGGGCAGAACGGCTCCATTGGTCCAGACCTCGAGGGTCAGCTTGTCATAGTCGGTGATCTGGCCGAGACGGGCGGCTTCCACGACGTAGTTGACGCGGCGCACCGGAGAATGAACGGAGTCGACGGGAATGAAGCCCAGGCCGAGATCGGCGTCGAAGTTCTTGTCGGCTGAAATGTAACCGCGGCCGCGCTTGAGGCGCATCTCCATGTCTAGCTTGCCGCCCTCGGAAACCGTGGCCAGATAGACGTTCTTGTCGAGCACTTCGACGTCGCCATCGGCTTCAATCATGCCGGAGGTAACGACGCCCGGCTGGTCGGCGCGGAGATAGAGAGCCTTGGGGCCGTCCCCGTTGAGCTTGAAGGGAACCTGCTTGAGGTTCAGGATGATGTCGGTTGCGTCTTCAACGACGCCGGTGATGGACTGGAACTCGTGCAGTACGCCTTCGATGCGAATCGCGGTGACCGCGGCGCCTTCAATCGAGCTGAGCAAGGTCCGGCGCAGGGCGTTGCCGATCGTGGTGCCAAATCCGCGCTCAAAGGGCTGGGCGCTGAATTTGCCGAATGTTTCGCTAAGCGTCTCGGCATCGACTGCCAGGCGCTTCGGTTTTTGGAATCCTCTCCACAACATAGGTTCGTCTCTTTTCCCGCGCGGCATGTACGTCGCGAAGCATTTTGCGGCGGCCGCGCAAGTTCTCCTTCGGTTGAATTGCAGCTGTCAGTTGTCAGTTGTCAGTTAAAAGCCCGGTAGAGCAAAGGGCCAAAACTGATCACTGACAACTGATAACTGACTACTGTTATTTGCTGTACAGTTCGACGATGAGCTGCTCGTTGATGGGCAGGTTCACGTCCTTACGCTTGGGCAGCGAGAGCACACGGCCGGACATGTTCTCGAAGCTGGCTTCGAGCCATGCCGGGACGGGGTTCTGCGCGGCAAACTGGGTGCCCTGTTCCACGATGACGAGCTTCTTAGCGCTCTCGCGGATGGCGATTTCATCGCCCACATTCACCTGATAAGAAGGGATGTTGACCTTCTTGCCGTTGATGGTGACGTGGCCATGGCGAACGACTTGCCGGGCCTGCCGGCGCGAGATGGCGAAGCCGAGGCGGAACGCCACGTTGTCGAGGCGGCGCTCCAACTGCTGGATGAGCAGCTCGCCGGTGACGCCGGGGGCGCGGTTGGCCTTCTCGTAGTACTCGCGGAACTGGCCTTCCAGCGTGAAGTACATGCGCTTGGCCTTTTGCTTTTCGTGCAGTTGCAGACCGTAGCCTACGATTTTGGCCTTGCGGTCCTTACCGTGCTGGCCGGGCGCGAAGTTGCGCTTTTCCAGCGGGCAGCGGTCAGAGGTACATTTGGTGCCCTTCAAAAAGAGCTTGGTGCCTTCGCGACGGCAAAGGCGGCAGACTGCTCCGGTATAACGAGCCATTTCTTCTCCTGACTTCGGATGACGGCCGGTTTACATCCGCTGCTGCGGACTTCGTCCCGGCCCAAATTAGGGGTCAGGGGTCAGGATTCAGGGGTCAGTTGAAAACCGCGATAACCGCAGTGATCGACAGCCCTGTTTTCCTTTCCTCGTACCCGTTGTCAGGATCGGAATTCGGGATCAACCAAATCAGCCGGTATTCGCGAACCGTAACTGATCCCTGATCCCTGATCCCCGATCCCTGCTTCTTAGACTCTGCGCCTTTTCGGTGGACGGCAGCCGTTGTGCGGGACCGGCGTGACGTCGCGGATGGAGCGCACATCGATACCAGCCGCAGCCAAGGCGCGGATTGCCGACTCGCGGCCCGAACCCGGACCAGCGACCCGAACATCGACCGCGCGCAGGCCGTGATCGCGAGCCAGACTGGCGGCGTTCGAGGCAGCCTGCTGCGCCGCGAAGGGAGTTCCCTTGCGCGAGCCGCGGAAACCCAGGGAGCCCGAACTCTTCCAGCTCAGGGTGTTGCCCACCGGGTCGGTAATGGTGACGATGGTGTTGTTGAAGGAGGCCTGAATGTACGCAATGCCGAACGGCACATTCTTTCGCTCGCGCTTTTTGAACTTCTTGTTTTTGCCTGCCTTGCCCGCGGCGGGCTTGCCTGCTCCGGCTTTCTGCTCTGGTTTCGCCATTAGGTTTTACCCGTCGCTTTCTTCTTGCCGGCAACTGTGCCCTTGCGCGGGCCTTTGCGAGTGCGGGCGTTGGTGTGGGTACGCTGACCGCGGACGGGCAGGGAGCGGCGATGCCGCGTGCCGCGATAGCTCTGGATGTCGATGAGACGCTTGATGTGCATCGAGACGTCCTTGCGCAGGTCGCCTTCGACGTTTCCTTCGTCCTCGATCACCTGACGAATGCGGTTGACCTCTTCCTCGCCCAGATCCTGGATTTTTTTGAAGGGATCGACGTTCGCCTTCTCCAGGATTTTGGCGGCACGGGGGTCACCGATGCCATAGATGTATGTGAGCGCGATCCGTGCCTGCTTGTTGCGGGGCAGATCGACGCCAGCAATACGTGCCATTCGAATTCCTTTGTAAAAACAGAGATCAGGGATTAGGGAACAGGGATTAGGCGCGCACGTTCAAGCTGCGAACTGAGTCCCTTAGTCCTTTAGTCCTTCGGTCCCTTTCTGTTATGTGCCTCCGGCCTCAACCGGTTCGCACGGGTTATGCGGAATAACTCCTGAGGTTCATCGCAAGCCTTGACTCCGGCTAACTAGCCTCTTGCCAGTTA
>JBEKZG010000300.1:0-5259 GCA_049510095.1 Occallatibacter sp. | reverse complement strand
GCAAAACAATCTTGTTCTTAGCATAGCCGTCGTGCGCGCCAGTTGGCGACTCGAAGAGCCAGAACCAATGGGTGGCGTTTTGCACGTAAAAATTCAAGACGTCCACTTCGCCAATTCTGGGGACGCGCCATGTGAGCAGATCGCTGGGGTCGCTCCAGGCCACTACCTGGACCTTTTTCCTGGCGGCCTCGTCGCCGGCGTGCACGCTGCTTTGGAATTGAGATTGATATTGCGCCCATCTGTTCACCATTTGCTCGAACCGGGGGGCGGGCTGCGTTCCTGAAGGCTGCGCGGCGGCAGATTGAGCCGTTGAGTTGGCGGCCGATGCAGCGGCCGGTGGACCCTCAAGATTGGTGAACTCCAACAAGGAAAGCTGATTGGCAAAGAAGTAAATTAACGAGGTGCGCTGGAAGACATAGGCCACGGCGTTGTCTTCCAGGGCGTTCTCGGTTCGATCCTCTTGCGCAGACGATGTGGCGGCATTCGAAGCGCTGGCAACGGGAGGGATATCCGATTCGAGACTCAGAGTATTGAAGAGCAGATAGCTGCCAAGGCTATGAGTAACTCCAATGAACTCCTGATCCAGTCTTCTGCCGCTATCGAGATGTTCCTGCCAGTTATAGCTCCGCCGTTTCTGGGCTCCCGGAGCCGTTGTGCCCGTTCCATTGGGATCGAATTCGACTGACTTTACGATCAACTGCCGCACACCATCGCGCATGAGGCGACCTAATGGGCCGACCGCCAGCATAGCGTCGGAGAATCCCCAATCGAGAAGGCCGTTCTTCAATTCGCGATTGATCAGAACGGCGTGCGCCGGTTTCTTCGCAAGCTCGTTCGCTTCGGTTTCCGACAGCCAGGGATAAAAGCGACCTTCCGCGCCGGGATCCTGCTTCTGCTGGGTGGAGCAAACCTGGAGCAGGCTGACGTTGGGTCCGGCCAGATAGGCCTCGCTGTTGACCATGTTGCGGCACTTGAGCGCGAGAACCAGCGGCCACCAGTTGACCTCGTCCACGATCAGTACCGATGGGTGATTGCGGAGGTGAATGACCCAGTGCACGACGAAGGGGGCGGCAGCGTGCCATTCGTCCTTATCGGTCCAGATCGCGTGCCCCAGGTAGTTCAAAAGCGGTGGGCTGCTGCCGTTGGCAAACTCGCGCTTGTCGGCAAACTCGGTGCCGGCGTTCATCCAATCGCTGACTTGGCAAAGATTGAGCCTGGTGCAGATCGACTGCCGAAGCAAAGATGAGTCACCCGCTCCGATGGCGTTGATTCCATGGACATAGAGGATATGTACGGGGTGGTGATCGGGGGAGTCGAGCGCGTCTCCGATGCTTGTAAGGGTCTTGAGAGAGCCTGTCACGTCTTCCGCAACCTTCGCGTGCAACGGAACTCCGCCGCCCAGACCGGCCACGAGGAGAAGTATGGCGAGAAATCCGCCTGTCCGCATATGCCATGGCCTCGCGTTCAAGTAGATACGCCAAGACTATAGCATCGTTTCGGAGAAAAGATTGTGTGAAGCTTATGAGTTTGGGGAAGCACGCCGATTTGCGATTAGAGAACCTCTGAACAAGTCGATGTTTTGAAAGGGCTCGACTTTAGTCGTGCCGCAAAACCTGCAAAATCAACGTGGCTTTAGCCACTGAGGGACGCGTTAAATGAACTTCGAGACTTGATCGGACCTTCCTTAGGGCGCCTGACCGACAGTGACAGAAAGAAGAGCTTTCGGGATGGCCACGGGAGATCCGCCTGCGACGGAGAGGGCACCGGTGGATTGATCGATCCGATAGATTGCCAGTTCCTCATCGAAGCAGACTACATAGAGAAAAGATCCCGAAGGGTCGATTGCGATCGGTCCTTGCGTGGCAACTGTTCCATTCTGATAATAGATGGAATTCTGACCGGCGAAAGGCGAACCCGCGATGGGCGTCAGAACTCCACTGCTCGAATCAATGGCGAATGCCGAGATGTTGTGACCATTCAAATTGAAAGCGTAGAGGAACTTTCCCGAGGGATGCATTGCGAGCGAGGAGGCCTCAGTGAAGGATGAGGACCCGTTATCGAATGGAGAACCGGCTATTGGGGTTAGCACTCCCGTCTCAGAATTAACGGAGAACCCGGCTGTGGAACTGCTATTGAAGAGCGCGGCGTAAACAAAATCCCCCGAAGGAGTCATGACGACCTGCTGGGGCTGGCTGCCGGTTGGAAGCAAGAACGGAGAACCCGGGATGAGGCTCAAACTACCTGAAGAATTGACGGAAAACGCTGAGATACCCGCGTATTCATTTGCCGAGGAATCGAAAGTTCCGGTGTAGTAATCGGTGGTGTAAAGAAACTGTCCGCTCGGCGCGACCACTTCGGTTTGGGGGGCCGCTACGGCTGACTGAAGGGGATAGAATCCGGTGGGAGAAGCCGTGAGAGCCCCGGTGGTAGAGTCAATTTGGAATTCGGCGAGCAAGTCCCATCCCGAATCGACTGCATATAAGGATGAGTTGGTGGGATTGATTGCAAGTGCGCCTATGTACGGCCATCCGTCAAGTACCGAAGGGAGAGGAAACGGGGAGCCTGAAACCAATGTCAGAGTCCCGTTTGACCCCACGCTGTAGGCGTTCACGCCGTTCGCGTCGTTTGAGACGGAGAAGACATATTTCAGCGGCGAGGTGGCAGCGATGGAGGATGCCAGGTCCGTGGTGGAATTGGCGGGCACGAGATCCTGAATCGAAGTCGGCTTTCCGCTTCCCATGTCGATGCTGAAGGTCATCGTGTCCAGATCGCCCTGCGCATAAATATACTCAGGACTTGGTGAGGAACCGCCGCCCGAGCTGCCGGAAGAAGAAGAGCCTCCGCAACCGGTTTCATAAAGGCTAAGACAAAGAGACAAGCAAAAAACGAGCGCAGAGAAATGAGGGCTAGAGAGAAAAGCATTTTGGCGCATCGATCGATCCTCAGCGGGGTCTTTTCCCACCGGACACTGCGACCTGAAATTTATCACAGGTTGCTGCCTGCTGCAACGGATGATGACCGATGGGTGTGTGAGCATGCTTACTCGCTGGGCCGCTACCTGTCTTTAGACTCTTTGAAGTCGTTGCCATCGAAGCGGGGAATGCCGAAGTGGCCGCGCAGGTGAAGCAGGTCGACGGGGCTTAAGTTGCCGGCTACAGTGACGAGCGTGAGGCTCTTTGGGGTTTCGGCGAGGACAACTGCGCCGCGCACGTTGACACCATCCAATACCAGCCATACATCGGTGGTTCCGCTTTTGAGCGCATCTTTGCTGGCGGTATCGGTGGTGACCAGATGTTTCCAACCGCGCAGGTGATAGGCCTGACGGATGGCGTCTACGGGAGTTTCATTGGTGATGCCGGCGGGGCCGAAGCGGAGCAGGTGAATGCTGACGCCGTCGATTTTGTCGATGGCCTGCCTGGTCTCGGCATCGGCGTCGGGCATCAGGGCGGAGGCGGCGGCGAGCATGTTGCGGTCGAGTGTGAAGCTGGACCGGGTGGATGCCTGGGCGCTGAGCTGGGCGAGGGCGGGTGGCGTCCAGTCGAGGACTCCAGGGCCTGCGGCGGGGTTGTAAGCGGGGGCGGGATCAGGCACGGGTTGGACGGGAGCCTGCGCGCAGCAGATTTGAGCGGACAAGATTGCGACGTTAAGAGAAGATTTCCAGTGCATACGCCTCATTTTTTGTTAAACACAGTTGGGGAGGGAAAGTTACTCTCCGGCTTAGCAGGACCACCCTTGGGGGCCACATCTATTGGACGTGCCGGAGGGCATGGCCGGATGCAGCGCTGGGTGTGCTTTCCGCGCCCGGTGGAGCGGGGGGTGTGAAAGTGGGATGAAATAGCAGAGAGTGCTGTGCGAGCCCGCCCGAATGCGATAGACTCATGCGGGAACGTTATACGAAATCGCAGATCTTCAAACTCACGGAGGGTACATAGAAATTGGGAAAAGGCATGGTCCCGAAGAAGCTTTTCTTTACCAAGGGAGTAGGCAAACACAAGGAGCGTCTGACTTCCTTTGAGCTGGCGCTTCGGGATGCGGGCATCGCCTCGCAAAACCTGGTGCGCGTCTCTTCGATCTTTCCACCGCAGTGCAAAGTCATTCCCCGCAAGGAAGGATTGAAGTATCTGCACGACGGCGAGGTGGTTTTTTCGGTTATAGCGGAGAACTCCACACGCGAGCCGCACCGGCTGATCGTCTCCAGCATCGGCGTGGCCATTCCTGCCGATCGCGACACTTACGGTTACCTTAGCGAGCACCATAGCTTTGGCGAAACCGAAGAGCAAGCGGGCGAATATGCTGAGGAACTGGCCGCAGAGATGCTCGCAACCACTCTTGATGTTGAATTCGATCCCGATACAAGCTGGGACGAGAAGAAGGAGATCTACCGCATCTCGAACAAGATCGTGCGCACCAGCAACATCACTCAATCCGCTGTGGGCGACAAGCGGGGACTGTGGACTACGACGATCGCGGCAGCGGTTTTGATTCTCGAAGAGTAGGCGTTCTATGCAGCAGATCATTCAGGCCAATCCCACTGGAAGGGGTTGGCCTTGCTGCATCGGGCATCCTGTATTGGAGCCTTGTGGGAGGGTTTCCGGCTGGCCATGTTGAATGCGCGCAATTACGTTGTGGGCCTCGTGCAGATGCGCATGGGCGCTGACCCGGAGGCGAACTTCGCTTCTGCAATACGGCACATTGAAGAGGCTGCGCGGCTGGGCGCTAACATCGTCTGCCTGCCGGAACTCTTCCGCGCGCAATACTTCTGCCAGCGCGAGGATACGAAGCTATTCGACCTGGCCGAGCCGATCCCTGGGCCGTCGTCTGCGAAGCTCGCCGAGGTGGCGCGCAAGGCTCGCGTGGCAATCGTCGCCTCACTCTTCGAGCGGCGCGCGCCGGGGCTTTACCACAACACCGCGGTCACACTAAACAGCGACGGAGCCATCGCCGGCGTCTATCGCAAGATGCACATCCCTGACGATCCGCTTTACTACGAAAAGTATTATTTCGCACCTGGCGATCTGGGTTTCCAGGCTGTGGACACCGCATTTGGGCGCGTGGGCTCTCTAGTCTGCTGGGATCAGTGGTATCCCGAGGCCGCCCGCCTCACTGCGTTGCAGGGTGCGGAGGTGCTGTTTTATCCCACTGCCATCGGCTGGCATCCGGCGGAGAAGGACGAGTTCGGCGCCGCGCAGTATGAGGCGTGGCAGACCATCCAGCGGTCGCACGCAATCGCCAACGGAGTGTATGTGGCCGGCGTCAACC
>JBEKZG010000030.1:0-19457 GCA_049510095.1 Occallatibacter sp. | reverse complement strand
CATCAGGGCCTGCCCAAGACCGTAATCGGTTACGATCCGGAAACTGGCCGTGTCGATCTTGAAGCCCTCGAAGTTGCCGTCACCGCGGAAACGGCGTGCGTTCTCGTCCAGAGCCCCAACTTCTTCGGCATCGTTGAAGACATCCCCGCCATCGCCGCCATCGCCCACGCCAAAGGCGCTCTGCTCATCGTGTCCATCGCGGAAGCCGTCTCCCTCGGCGTAGTCCGTCCCCCCGTCGAGGCCGACATCGTCAGCATGGAAGCCCAATCCTTCGGTGTCGCTCTCAGCTACGGTGGCCCCTTCTGCGGCGTCATCGCAGCCAAGGAGCAGTACCTGCGCCAGATGCCCGGCCGCCTCGTAGGCCAAACGGTCGATTCCAACGGCTTCCGCGGTTTCGTCCTCACCCTCTCCACGCGCGAGCAGCACATCAGAAGGGAGAAGGCGACCTCCAACATCTGCACCAACCAGGCCTTAGTCGCCCTAATGGCCACCGTCTTCCTAACCGTCTACGGCAAAGAAGGCATCCGCGAACTAGCCGAGCACAACCTCGCCAAAGCCGCCTACGCCGCCAAAGCGCTCTCAACAATCCCCTGCGCAAAACAGTTATTCACCGGCGCGCCCAAATTCCACGAATTCGTTCTAGGCACCGTAGAAGACCCCTCCATCTGGAACCAGCGCCTGATCGAAGAAAAAATCATAGGCGGATTAGACCTAAGCCGCTGGTACCCCGAGCTAGGCCACGCCACCCTATGGTGCGCCACCGAGCTAATCACCAGAGACCAAATAGACACCGCCGCCAAAGTATTAGCAGAAGGCCTCGTCGAGGCATGAGCGGTTTTGAAAGGGCACGACTTTAGTCGTGCCACAAATGCCGCAAAACGAATCCGGGCTTTAGCCCCTGAGGGATGTTTTTCGGAAAAATAGGAAAAGGCCATGACCAAGCAATCCTATCCGCCGCGAATCATGTACATCGAGTACAAGGGCGGCGGCTTTCGGAAGGATAAATTCGGGAACACTATTCTGGGCTGGGACACTGTCCTGCACGGCTCTGCGCGGATTGGCAGAGTGACTTTTACCCGTACCGGCACGACGCTGAATTATCGTGGTAAATCCTTCCAGAGCCTCAAAGGAAGCGGTTTCAAAGCCAACTATTTCGATGTGGAGACCGGCGAACAATATTGGATTTCCGGTCCGAGGCGAGACGGAACCGACCGGCTCTACAAGAGCGACTGGCCCGTCGAAATTGACGAGGACGTGCGGGAAGAGTACTGGACCGAAATTCGCAAGAAGCCCGAGCTAAAAATGCGCAACCAAACATCGCCGTCATCCACGACTCGACCCAACGCAACGTCTTTGACTCGGTTGTAAAAGAGGAAATGATCATGAGCTCAACAGAAACCACAACTGGTCCAAAGACAACCGGTCCCCAAACCACCGGCAAGATCCGCCCCCACCAAACCCAAAACGAGTCCCTAGTCTTCGAGAAATCCTCCCCCGGCAAGCGCGCCTACAAACTCCCCCCGCTAGACGTCCCTTCGGTCGATCCCGCAAAACTCCTCGGCGCGTCCCATCGCACCACCCCCGGCCTGCTCCCCGAGCTCTCCGAAATCGAGATCATCCGCCACTTCACCCGCCTCTCCACCTGGAACTACGCCATCGATCTCGGCATGTACCCCCTCGGCTCCTGCACCATGAAGTACAACCCCCGCGTCAACGAGTTCGTCTCCCGCATTGAAGGCCTCGCCGAGGCCCATCCCTACCGCCCCGACGCGCTCTCCCAGGGCATCCTCGAGGTCATCGACCTCCTCCAGCGCTGCCTCCTCGACATCACCGGCATGGACACCATTACCCTCCAGCCCGCCGCCGGCGCGCATGGCGAGTTCACCGGCATCCTCCTCGTCCGCGCCTGGCACGAGTCGCAAGGCAACCCCCGCAAAAAGATCCTCATCCCGGACTCCGCCCACGGCACCAACCCCGCAACAGCCGCCATCTGCGGCTACCAGGTCGAAAACCTCAAGTCCAATTCCGAAGGCGGCATCGACCTCGAAGCCCTCGCCCGCCAGGTCGACTCGGAAACCGCCGCGCTCATGCTCACCAACCCCTCCACCATCGGCGTCTTCGAAAGCCAGATCCACAAAATCGCCGACATCCTTCACGCCAAAGGCGCGCTGCTTTACATGGATGGCGCCAACATGAACGCCCTCGTCGGCAAAGTCCGCCCCGGCGACTTCGGTGTCGACGTCATGCACCTCAATCTCCACAAGACCTTCTCCACGCCCCACGGCGGCGGCGGTCCCGGCTCCGGCCCCGTAGCCTGCAAAGCGTTCCTCGAGCCCTTCCTGCCCACCCCTGTCCTCGTGCGCACGCCCCCTGCCGCAGCCCCCGCACCGCCCGAGTGGGAAGAAGCCGGCGCAGATCAAGCGGAGCTGGCGGCAGGCCCCCTCTTCCGCGCCCCCTACGTAAAATCCGAGGGTGCCCCCGGTCTGGGGAGTGGTGATCTGGACTTTCAGACCAGGCATACCAAAACTGAGGGTGCCCCTGAGCCTGCCCTGAGCCTGCCGAAGGGTCCCTCGCACTTGGGGACCGGGGAGTTCAAGAACCCCAACCCTCTCCACTGGGACTACAACCGCCCCCACTCCGTAGGCCGCGTCCGCGCCTTCTACGGCAACACCGGCATGTTCATCCGCGCCCTCGCCTATATCCTCGCCAACGGCCCAGACGGCCTCCGCCAAACCACCGAAGACGCCGTCCTAAACGCCAACTACATCCGCGCCAAGCTTGAAGACCTCTACGACCTCCCCTACAAGACCCCCTCCATGCACGAAGTGGTTTTCTCAGACAAGCGTCAGGCCGCCAAAGGCGTAAAAACCGGCGACGTAGCCAAGCGCCTCATCGACTACGGCTTCCACCCCTACACCGTCAGCTTCCCGCTGATCGTCCACGGCGCGCTGATGATCGAGCCCACCGAGAGCGAGTCGCTTGAAGAGCTAGACCTGTTCATAGCAGCCATGCGCAGCATAGCCAAAGAGGTGGAGGAAACCCCCGAGCTGGTCAAGACCGCCCCCCACTCCACCAGGGTCAGCCGGTTAGACGAAACCCGCGCCGCCAGAAACCCCATCCTCCGCTGGAAACCAACCGAGTAATCGGTCCATGTTTTTCATCGGGAGTCATCGGCCTGGATCTGAATGCCGGGACTCCACTCGCCGCGGCGAGCGGAAAAACTCATTTCAGACAGGCTTTGTAACAAGGGCACGGCTTTAGCCGGGCCGAAAGAACCCCTATTGACAGGGGTTTTAACCCCTGCGGGCCTCTCCTCGCCCACTCATAACGAATCCGCGCTGATTCCGCAGCCTCTTCAACCAAGCACCGTTTATTCGGCCAAACGAACGCACGCCCCAATTCCGTCCCCGAGCCCCGCGAATCGATGCAAAATCCATCCCACAAGATTTTGAAAATCAAGTACGCGACAAAGTCGCGCGCAAACCCAACACGAGAGCACCGGTGTTTGACGTGTTCAGCGAAGATGCCGAAGGTGCGGTTCGCGTTGACCTGACAGCTATCGCCGAAGGGAGCTAGGCCCGGAGGGGGCAGATGCGAACTCCCGTCGGAGCATACCAAAGCCCTGGAATGCCTGACGGTTTCCGGAAGCCAGCCCTCACCCGGAAAGTGCGCGAGGAGAAGCAAGTGATCCTGAATCCGGATCGGATTGCAAATAGAACGAAGCTAATTCTTACAGGGTTATATCTCGCAAAATATGATTCCGTTGGCTTAAAGCGACTCGGATTCCGTAGCTTTACGGAAGCATTTAACGTCGTTGGATACGCGCTTGGCTCCCAACCCGCTTCGGTAAAGAACTACAGGGACGAGTTGGACCCGCTATTTCCAAATCCACGGAAAGGATGGCACAAGCGACCTATCCGCGACTATTGCCTAAAGGTCTTTGAAGAATACAAGATTTTGGACGTCGAATTGTTCACGGGACTGATTAGGTCCTTTGTAGGCTACGACGAAAATATTTGGAGCGAGGTTCAAGTAAAAGAAGAGGGGGATGAGAGCGCCTCCAGCTTCGCGAAGAGACTAATCACAGGCTTGGCTGCGGAGCATTATTTCGAATCGGTTCAGCCCACTCTTCCAGGATTCCAGGGCTCTGAGTTAGAGAATACGACGCGTCTCGGGTGTGGATATGATTTCAGATTGCACGCTTCTAACCACGACCGGTTTTTGGCTGTTGAAGTCAAAGGCTTGCGAGGATTAACGGGAGGCTTGTCGCTGACGCCGAAGGAGTATGAGGCGGCAACGGCAATGCGAAGCCGTTTCTACCTTTTCGTCGTCAAGAATTTCCGGAAGTCGCCGGTTCACGAAATTATTCCAGACCCACTCTCGTGCGGTCTTGAGTTTACAAGAAGTGAACGGAAAGTCATCCAGGTTTCGTGGCTGGCCAGCGTCTGACAAGTAAAGGCTGTCGGCTCGGCTCTGTTCAAAACACTTTTGGACGGCGGTATCTCCGCCCCGGCCGGTCACTGGCGGAGGGAGCAGGAGCCTTCAGGCTCCTGAAAGCAGCATTACAATAAGCATGGCTTTAGCCACGGGCCTTTCGTATATGCTGCTCAGATGCGCTTTGCGCCACAAGAGACTCGCACGTATTTCGTTACCGCTGTGACGGCGCAACGCCGCAGCCTTTTCCAGGTCACGGCCACCGCGGAACTGCTTCAGCGAACTATCCTCGACTATCGCAGCCAGGGAAGATTCCTTCTCCACGCATTCGTGATTATGCCAGACCATTTCCACGCGCTGATTACCCCGGCTCCAGACGTCTCGCTCGAAAAGGCCATGCAGTTCATTAAGGGAGGTTTCTCCTTCCGCCTAAAGAGCAAGTTTGATGTGTGGACGCGCAGCTTTAACGAGAGCCAGATCATGAGCGAGGATAAATTCGTAAACTGCGTGCGATACGTCGGCGAGAACCCGGTGCGGCGTGGGCTTGTATCGACGCCAGAAGCGTATCCCTTCAGCCCCGCTGCGTGTGGGCCGTTGGACCCCATGCCTACGCATCTCGCAGAGAAATAAGGCCCGGGCCTAAAGGCCTTTCATTACGCTGCTGCTTCCAGGAGCCTAAAGGCTCCTGCTCCCTCCGCAATAACCCCAGGCCGGTGTCACAGAATCTGACAGATGTTCAAATTCTCCAAGCGTTCCACGAGTGCTTCGGGGGCAGAACGGGAGAAGTCAACCACGTCGATTTTGAAGTTGAACACCGGAACGAGGACACCGTGAGGAAGACCCGGGTTCGCCGAGGCGGGGAAATCGTTCAAGAATCGGCACCTCAATTCGCCGGGTCTGATCATGGAGGTTCCGGAAAAGCGTCGCCAAACTATGCAGGCAGTTAAATCCGGTAACACTGCGCCGGAAATGACTGTGCGACGTATGCTCCACGCAGAGGGCTACCGATTCCGGCTACATCGCAGGTCCCTGCCGGGTTACCCTGATATCGTATTTCCGTCGCGGCGAAATGCTCTTTTCATCAACGGATGCTTCTGGCATGGACATACCTGTTCGCGTGGATCACGCGTGCCGAAAGCGAACCGGCAATACTGGGAGAAGAAAATTGCGAGGAATCGCGAACGAGACTTGCGCAGCCTTGAGGAGTTACAGTCACTCGGATGGCGAATACTCACCCTTCGGGAATGTGAAATCAAGTCAATCGACATTGCTGCACTGAAGCAGTTCCTCGACGAGCGGAACGAATGAAAGTCCCTCTCGTTTGCGGTCAACTTCCTGCTAAATAGCCAAGGCACTTGCCGAAGCCGATTACCCCCAAAAGTCGGCTTTTCGGAAGTAGTCAAGGCCGGTCATTTTCGAAGAGCACCACACCCAAAGCGCGAACCCACCCCGGATTCGACTCGCCCTGAACCGGGCTCAATCGCTCCCCCGCCACCCGTCCTCCCACCTCAACCCCCCGAGCCAACAGTCGAAAAATAACCAAAATTGACAGCCATAATTGCCCCAAAACCGCCCCAAACCGCGCCAGTCCCCGGTTTCAATTTCTCATTTGGGTAATTCTCTGGTTAGACTGCCACCCAATTTGGGTAATTCTTTGGTTAGATCACAGTTTTTTTGGTTCAATTAGAGCGTTAATCTTCCGGCTTTTTGTGTACATCTGGACGAACCTTTGCCGCCCTGGAGAAACCTCTGAGGCCAACCTTCGGTCGCGAAACGCACTCTTTAAGCAAACATTTTCTCCCGGGCGCGCATTGGCGATCTTGATCCCTTTTTCCTCCGTTCCATCCCGATTTCCGCCTTTCAGGAAACCGCCCCAAGACCTAAACTTTCCTTCTATGGCCACCATCCCCGACCTCACTTTCGATACCGGAATGCCTGCGAATATCGACGCCGAAAAGACCATCCTCGGCGCCATCCTGCTCGACAATACCGCCCACGCGGAGGCGGCTGAAAAGCTCAAGACCGACGACTTCTCCCTCGACTCCCATCGCCGTATCTTCCAGCGAATGAGCGACTTGATGGACGTCCAGCGCGCCGTCGACATCGTCACCCTGGCCAACGAGCTCTCCCGCACCAAGGAGGTTGAAGCCGTCGGCGGCGTCGCCTACCTGGCCTCCCTCACTGAGGGTTTGCCACGTCGCCCAGTCATCGAAGACTACATCCGCATCGTCAAAGACAAGAGCCTTTTGCGCAAGCTCATGGGCATCTGCTCCATGGCCATCGCCCGCGCCGCCGACCAGTCTGAGAACGCCATCGACGTCCTCGGCCTGGCCGAAGCCGAACTCATGAAGGTCACCGAGGAAGGCGTCAACGACGGCTTCCAATCCCTCGACCAAATCGTCCATAACTCCTTTGGAACCATCGACAATCTCTACAAGCAAAGCCGTGAAGTCACCGGCCTGGCCACAGATTTCACCGCCTTTGACCGCCTCACCAGCGGACTCCAGAAGGGCGAATTGATCATCATCGCCGCCCGCCCTTCCATGGGCAAAACCGCCCTGGCCATCAACATCGCCCAGAACGCCGCCATCAACCACCAGGCCACTGTCGCCGTCTTCAGTCTGGAAATGAGCAAGGAGTCGCTGCTACGCCGCATGTTAGCCTCCCAGGCCTGGGTCGATCAGCAGTTGATTCAAAAGGGTTTCCTCGGCAAGGAAGAGCACGGAAAGCTGCAGAATGCCCTCAACGAACTCGTCGAGTCGAACATGTTCATCGACGATACCGCCGGTATTTCTCTCGCCGAAATGCGCGCTAAAGCCCGTCGGCTCAAGCACAAGCAGAACGGCCTCGACCTCATCGTGGTGGACTATCTGCAACTCATGTCGGCCACGGTTCCATCGTCCGGCAAGAAGAATTACGAAAACCGCACCCAGGAGGTCTCCGCCATCTCCCGCGGCCTCAAAGCGTTGGCCAAGGAACTGGACGTTCCGGTCGTCGCACTCTCCCAGCTCTCCCGCGCCAGCGAGCGTCGTGGTGACGACAAGCGCCCTCTACTCAGCGACTTGCGTGAATCTGGATCCATCGAGCAGGACGCCGATGTGGTGGCCTTCATTCACCGCGAAGCCTACTACAACCGCACCGAGGAACTCTCCGACGCCGACCGCGCCAAGGCGGAAATCATCGTGGCCAAGCAGCGCAACGGCCCCACCGACACCGTCTATCTCAACTGGGTAGCCAGGTTCACGCGCTTCGACAATCCCGACACAACCCACGAAGTCTAAAAGGAGCAGGTCTTTAACTGTCATCTGTCATCTGTAACCTGCCCTCATGGCTCGTTCAGAATCAACGCGATGCGCCCTGCAATCAGGTCGTTGGGTGATTCGCCGGGACCAACCTCCATCAGTTCCACGGGAAAGTCGATCTTGTGCGGCCGCAACATCAGCCGGTTGGATACAAAATCCACATAGCGCAACGTGAGGTGTGCACCATTTCGGACCGCGTATACGTTGGCCCGATTCGGCCGGTAAGGCATCAGCGACGTGTAATGGCGGTCCAGCAAGGCAATCGCATCCGGCAAAATGACCGGGTCCATGGGTAGTGCGTCGGCGGATGGCACCCGCACCGCGACAAACCGCTGCCAGGTGCGGCGCGGGTTAGAGACGCGAGCGCGAATTGTTCGCATCAGTCCGTCTGGCAATTGCAGCATGGATTGAACCGCCGAGGGGCGGATAAACGGCTCAAACAGCGCGGCTGCATGTGAGACAACCGGTACCATCCCGCTGTTCTCCCCTTCGGACTCGGGTAGAGGCATTTTAGAGGTCAACGGCAGAATGTCCTCGGCCCTTAAATGTTGAGCAGCCAGAATGCGGTCCATTGCTTCCAGAGAAAGCTGGCGCCGGCTGTTCAGAAAATTGGACAAATGAGACTGCCCAAATCCGGTTTGACGGGCAAGAAGTGAGACGCTGACCGTCCCCCGCTGTATCCTGCGCAGCAGTTCCAGCCGGAGACGCTCGTGCATCTGCGTGAAATTCATCTGTGGAAAATCCGCCACCAGCAATGGAGGCAAAGTGCCTCCAATTTCAGGTAGCAAAGCTACATGTCCCGGTTGGCCTTTATTCTCAGCGCCTTTTCATTCATTTGTAAGTGCTGTAGCGGAAATCCTTGAGTTTAGATTGACTCAAGAGATACATATTCCTAGATTTGAATCACTAATCACGCACTGGCTTGTGGGAATCTTTTCGAAAACGCTCATTGCCGCAGGGCGGGGCGGGTCGAAACGCTGCCGCGTTTACCGAAGGATGAACAATTCCCCGGGGAAACGCGGTGCAGTCCGGCAATCGCGGAGATTCGCACAGTCGAAGCCAAATTGGCGTCTGGGCAAGCCAGTGCTGAACTTCCAGGATCTGCGCAATATGAACATGACAAAAAGCGAGAGAACATGGGCAGCACTCCTCCCGTCAGGACATAAGAAACCTGAATTGGGTGTCTGGCTCTCTTTACCCCGCGGGAAGAAAGTTGATAAAAGCCGTCGGGAAATCGAATACTCACGGAGATGCAGTCATGGAATTGCGCGTGCAATTGAAGGTTTGCGAAGGGTGCGGATGTCTGTGGTACCGCGCCCAAACTATTGAAAGCATTTATTGCCTGAGGTGTGAAGCGAAACTGAAGGAGTTCCCATCACCTGAGACCCGTAAGCGCCGTGGCCGTCCAAGCCGCAGGAGGCTTGTCAACGTCTGGGCCGTTGCCGAAGTAACAGGAGGGGCGCAATGAGCGCAGTGCTCCAGTTACCAGCGTATTGGGGAGCGGGTATCGCAAAGGCTGCTCCCAATGAAACGAGGAAGGATCGGCAGAAAGAACCGGAGGTAAAGTCGAAAGCAATTCCCTCCGCAATCGCCCATGCGGGCAGTCCAGAAGTGAGTCTGGAATTTTACAGGAAGCATACGGAGAGCACTTTACGGCGCTATCTGTATGCGTCGATGCAGGTGGGCAGATCACCTTCGATACTAGGTGATTCGGTCGGAAGGGGATGGTGCTCCAGCAGGCCAATCCGCACTTTCGAAGATGCGGTCATCTTCGTCCTCGACGTGGAAAAGTGCCTGAGCCAGCTTGGATCGCTAGACCGCCAGTTACTGAGCCGGATCGTTCTGCAGGAGTACACACAGGCCGAAGCAGCCACCTTGTTGGGGATGAGTGTCCGAGCGGTCTCCTATAAGTTACCGGAGGCGGTTGACCGATTAACTGTGAAGTTACTGGAATCAGGATTGCTGGTGCTACCGCATTAATACGACCCACGAAATGCCGATCGTCAAAGGGAAGGATCTATTGGATCTTTCCCTTTGTCGTTTGCGTTCAACCAAAGAATTTCTAGAATTTCCGCGACCACTCGCGCGGCCACCGTTCCACAATGACTTTCTTATCGGTGAAGAATTCAACCGCGTCGCGGCCTTGGGCATGCATCACGCCGAAGAAGCTTCCCTTCCAGCCGGAGAACGGGAAGTAGGCCATGGGCGCGGGTACGCCGATATTCACTCCCACGTTGCCGGTGGAAACGGAATTGCGAAACTTCCGCGCCGCCGCGCCGGACGCGGTAAAGATAGAGCTGGCATTGCCATACGCTGAGCGCTCGATAAGTTGAAGAGCATCTTCCACCGAATTGGCATGCACCACGGAAAGCACGGGTCCGAAGATCTCGGTCTCCATCAGGGAACTCGTGGCGGGTAAGCCGTTCAGCACCGTGGGTCCAACAAAGGAACCTGCCCCTTTCAGTCCGCGTCCGTCCACAGTCGTCTTCGCCCCATCGTCCGCGCCTTTTCCAATCAGCGAAACCACACGGTCGCGACTTGCCTGCGTAATCACCGGTCCCATCTGCGTGGCCGGATCGAGGCCGTTGCCCACCTTCAGCGCCGAGGCCGCCGCGGAAATGGACTCCCCGAACCAGTCCTTCGCTTCTCCAACGGTCACCGTCACGCTCACCGCCAGGCAGCGCTGCCCCGCGCAACCAAAGGCCGAGTCGGCAATGATTCTGGTCGTCGTTTCCTGGTCCGCGTCCGGCAACACGACTACGTGATTCTTCGCTCCGCCCTGGCACTGCACACGCTTGCCGCTCGCCGATCCGTGCGTGTAGACATATTGCGCCACCGGCGTGGAACCCACAAAACTGATCGCCCGCACCAGCGGGTGGTCCAGCAGCGCGTCCACAGCCGGCTTGCCGCCCTGCACCAGGTTCACCACGCCTGCGGGCAGGCCAGTTTGCTGAATCAACTCAACCAGCCGTGTTACGGAAAACGGCACGCGATCGCTCGGCTTCAGCACAAGAGTATTTCCGGTCGCGATGGCGTAGGGCAGGAACCACATAGGCACCATCACCGGAAAGTTGAACGGCGTGATGGCGGCAACAACCCCCAGCGGCTGGCGCACCATGATCTCGTCGATTCCGGGTGCCACATCTTCCAGCGAGTAACCCTGCATCAACACCGGAATGCCACAGGCAACCTCCACATTTTCAATCGCCCGTCGTAGCTCACCTTTCGATTCGCTGAAAGTCTTTCCGTTCTCTTCGGTGATCAAGCTGGCCAATTCGTCCAGATGCAATTCCATCAAATTCTTCAGCTTGAAGAGAAACTGCACCCGGTCCGCGGCGGGAGTCGCGCGCCAGCCGGGAAAGGCCGCGTGTGCGGCTTGGACAGCGGCGTTCACCTCGGCAGCCGAGCCTTGCGGCGCCTGGCCAAGCGGTTCGCCGGTCGCGGGGTTGGTAAGTTCCAAGCCGCCGTCGCTCGCCGGCTTGAGCCAGTTGCCGCCAATCAGGTTGCGCACTTCGTGAGTCGTCATCGTGGTCATGGGATTTCAATTTACCGCAATCGATATGTGTCAAGCAGCAGAAATCCGCATGGCAACCGTTCCAGGCCCCGATCGTCCCCGTGTCTGCTATCTTGGACGGGTTGAAAGCCAAATGGGGTGTACCCGCCCAATTCGATTCAACCTTTCCACTGAGGGACTGATCCGATGAATCCGAAGAACCTGTTGAAACCAACGCCGCATCATGCCGTATTCCTGATCTTGCTTACCTCCGCCGCACTCGCTGCCCAGCAACCCGCTCCTCAGCCCACTACGGCCGATCAGGCTCCCACGCGCGACACCAGCTACATTGACGCTAACGGCACGGCGCGTGTGACGCGAATCGTTCCTGTGCCCACCGATCTCAGCATTCAGTCGCAACATTTCCTGAGCCACGCCATTCCGGATCAGGGACCGCCGGAGTCGCTGGCTGATCGGCGGAAGGGAACCGATGCCTACACCGCGCGCGCCCGTGTGGAATGGACCCAGGTCTGCCCCAACCAACTCGTCGACGACAAGATCGCCGGCGTTCCCGTGCACGTTGTCACGCCCGACGGCATGCCCGACGCCAACAAGGACAAAGTGCTGCTGAACCTGCATGGCGGCGGCTTCAACTCCGACTCGGGCTCCTACACTGAGTCGATTCCCATCGCCTACTACACCAAAATCAAGGTCGTCGCCGTACTCTACCGGCTAGCGCCCGAGTCGCCTTTTCCCGCGGCGGTTGACGATTCCGTAGCCGTCTACAAGGAGTTGCTCAAGACTTACAAACCCAATCACATCGTCATCTATGGAACCTCGGCCGGCGCCATCCTCACCGCGGAAGTAGCCGTCAAGCTAAAGCAACTGGGTCTGCCCATGCCGGCAGCGCTGGGCATCTTCAGCGGCATGGGCGACTTCGCCCGCGACGGCGATTCGCAGGCCATGTACGCGCTGCGCGGCCTCTCCGGCCATCTCGACCCGCCCGGACCGGGCCCGCATGACGCAGAGTACGTAGGCTCAACCGACCCCAAAGACCCGGTCCTTTCGCCCATCTACGCCGACCTGCGCGGCCTGCCACCCACGCTGTTCATCACCAGTGGCCGCGACCTGCTTTTGAGCGGAACAGCGAACCTGCATCGGGCGTATTTGCATGCAGGGGTCGACGCGCGGCTGGTAGTCTTCGACGCGCTGCCCCACGCCTTCTGGTACAGCCCGCTGCTGCCGGAAGCGCTAGAAGCCAACCACATAATGGCCGACTTCTTCGTGAAGGAACAGGGGAAATAAATTCCCGTTCTTGAACAGGCGATGTCTCAACCACATAGGAGGCTCAGCCGCTTTGAAAGGGCACGATTTCAATCGTGCCGTAGGAGCACAGGAATCATCAACGGCTTTAGCCGCTGAGGGACGCCTTCCTCAGAATCTGATCAAATCCGGAGTTTTTTTTTGCAGCCCGGTATAGCCCTGATGGACATATTTCCAAAAACCCGTGATGGCAATAACCCGGTTGACGCAAATGTGCGCTCAGCTCACGTAAATCCAATGGAAACTTCCATCGGGCCCGCGTGCGGCATCGAAATAAAAATTTCTACTCCTGCGCATAAACCGCGCAGAAAAAGGATACAGGGAATATGTAACCACACTACTGTCCGGCTATTTTTGGAGAATCTCGCGTAATCCCATACACGACAACATGATGCAGCCACTCGTCTCGGGAACGATTTGAAATTCAATTCCGTTTTCCCTCCTCTCGGAGGCGGCGAAACAATGGTGCATGAACGCTGGCCGCACCATCTTCGCTCAACTGATCGAATTCCTGCCGCACAAAGAGTTTCAAAAGTGCGTAGCCCGCTATCGCGGCGACGCAAATCCGCGCGGATTTTCTTGTTGGGACCAGTTTCTGGCCATGGCCTTCGCACAACTGACCTATCGCGATAGCCTGCGCGACATCGAGGCCTGCCTTGGCGCCATGCGGCCAAAGCTCTACCATATGGGCTTTCGCGGTCGCGTGCGCAAATCGACGCTGGCCGACGCCAACGACACGCATGACTGGCGCATCTACGCCGACTTTGCACAAGTACTGATTGCCCAAGCACGGCCGCTTTACACCACGGAACCGATGGGCGTCGAACTCGATCAAAGCCTTTACGCGCTGGATTCATCGACCATCGACTTATGCCTGAACCTGTTTCCGTGGGCGCGTTTTCGCCGCCATAAAGCCGCCGTCAAAATGCACACTCTGCTTGATCTACGCGGCAACATCCCCACCTTCATCCACATCACCGATGGCAAAGTGCACGACGTGAATGTGCTCGATCTGATCGTGCCCGAGGCCGGAGCGTTCTACGTGATGGATCGTGGCTATATCGACTTCGAGCGACTCTATCGTTTCAAACTGGAGTCGGCCTTCTTCGTCGTACGCACGAAGTCCAACGTGCTTCTCCAGCGCCGCTACTCGCATCTCGTCGATAAAGACTCTGGTGTGCGCTCGGATCAGACCGTAGTTCTCGCGTCGTTGGAATCGGCTTCGGTCTATCCCGATGTGCTGCGCAAGGTTGCCTGCGTCGATGCGGAAACCGGAAAGCGGCTGGTGTTCTTGACCAACAACTTCGCGCTGCCCGCAGCAACCATCGCCGCTATCTACAAGCAGCGCTGGCAAGTTGAACTGTTCTTCAAATGGATCAAGCAGCACCTGCGCATCAAGGCCTTCTACGGAACCACGAAAACGCGGTGAAAACCCAAATCTGGATCGCTGTCTCGGTATACGTGCTGGTGGCCATCGTGCGCAAAAAGCTCGAACTGGACAACAGCCTCTACCAAATCCTACAGGTGCTCAGCCTAAGGAACCTCTGAACAAGTCGATGTTTTGAAAGGGCTCGACTTTAGTCGTGCCGCAAAACTGCAAAATCAACGTGGCTTTAGCCACTGAGGGACGCGTTAAATGAACTTCGAGACTTGATCAGACCTTCCCTAACTCTGTTCGAGAAAACCCACATTTTACGGGCACTTCAGCAGATCGACTCCCAGGACGATTTACCCTGCCCTTCCAACCAACTGAATCTGTTCAGCTTATAGCCGGACAGCAGTGATGTAACCACTACTGTTAGCCGACCAACTGATTGTGGGGCAAGCCCGGCAATCATTCGGAAGCATGGCAAAGTGACCCTTTGCGAGTGCCCCAAGAAAGAAGCAATGTTCGTCCAAGCGAATTCGCTGCCGCCGATGTCGATGTTGCCCTTGAATTTGGCTCCGCCTGGATGGCATTTCACATCAAGATTTGTCGCCGGAAGGTATCCCTCATTCACAACTGAAAAGAGAGTTGAATATGGGTTCTGATCGTCAAGTCGGTTCCCCTCTTCAATGGATAGCCATGGGTAACCTTCAAGCAGTGTTATCACTGTGGCTAAAACAACAATTATGATCCAAGCCCACTTTCGATGCTTCCGCCAACCCAAAAGCTCTTGCCAAGAGAATCGACGGCCCGATGGCTCAAGGTCTGATGATGCGAGCGAAGCGGGCGACGTTGGCGGTTGCCGGGGAGGTACTTGGGGCGCCAATTGCTTTGCTTCTCGTTGTTTCTTCCGTTCTTTCTTTCTACCTCTTTTGCTTGCCATGGATGGGAGCACTCTGACGGGATGAGTAAGTATGAATACCACGAAGGACCGAAGGCCGGCGAGAACCATGTGAAGTTGGCACACGCTGTTTTTCTAAGCATCAGAGGTAGCGGCCCCGAAGAAAGAGTTCAAAAAAGAAATTGCAAGAGCAACCCAATAGATTTTAATGGATGAGACGCGTTCAAGCGCCTCATTCAGCGTCATTCTACCAACTACCAATTCGAGAAGTTGGGATATGTTGGCTGATTTTTTCCCTCCGCGCCTTTGCCGACCATTATGCCCCGTTGGCGCACAATGGGTTTGAAGAGGAAAACGATGCAACCCCGTGGCGCCGTGCTGTTGCAAATTCATGCAATGGGACCGCAGGATTTTGTGCGTACCCCCCACCCCCCTACCCATATTCGTTGAAAGCAAAGCGCTTGGCTGAATCGGTAATTCACGCTATGAGAAAACAAAGGAGTTACGGACACACAGATTGCGCAAAACAGGCACTTTTCGGCGAATCTCCGTCCATAAACAGCCAAGTTCGCCCTAATAAACTCGATCATCTTCCAGGTCAAACCGGGACAAACTCTGGCTAAGAATCCGTCGGCAAAGGCGTAACCGGAACGCGCAACGCCGAATTAAACCGCGGGAAGAATTCGAACGCCGCAGCAACAGCCGTCAACTCGATGATCTCCTCCGTATTGAAGTGCAGGCTCACAGCCTCAAAAGCCTCATCGTCAATCGCATGGCCGGAAACGTGCAGCAGGCCAGCATAGCGGAAACCCGCCCTTTCCTTCTCGCTGAACGGTCCGGTTTCGAACGAGTCGTAGCTCGCAACCTGCTCTGGCGTAGCTCCACGCTGGGCAGCCAAATAGCGGTGCGCGCTGATGCAGTACTCGCATTCGTTCAGCGAGGCCACGCGCGTGGCGATCAGTTCCTTGTACCAGCCCACCAGCGCGCCCTCGGCCATCAGCGGCTTCAGCAGCGCGGCAATCCCCAGCGCCAGCGGCGGAACGTTGGCGAACACTTTGAACATGTTGGGGACGACGCCGCGATCGACATACAGCTTGTCGTAAAGCGCAGCCACGTCGTCAGGAACCTGCTCGCGCTCAAGCAGCGGAACACGCGCTTCCGTAGAAGTTGCAGTGGTCATAAGAGGCTCCAAGAACACTCTCCGACAGTGTAGCGCCACGGCGGTCCGCGCTGGTCCCAAATTGGATCAATGTCCTAAACGGAAACCGCCGCCCCGCCGATTCCGGAGTTTGCGTCTATTTCAATTGAAGCTGAGTCTCATCCAGCCTAGCGTGCTGGTTAGTGATTGCGGAATTGTCATGACAACCCATGGGTTTAAGGCGCTGCCAGAACGGCTAACCGGCCGGTTGACTGAGGTCGCGCTCAGCTACCAGAGGATGCTCAATGAGAATCCGCATCGGGCGGAAGCGCTGGTGGGCATCTGCTTGGTTGCGCTGGCCAGCCGCCAGCCCGAGGCCGCCGTGAAAATGGCAGCCGCGGCAGTGGCGGCTGCTCCGGCAATGGTTCCCGCATGGGTCGCATTGGGGCAGGCACTCAAATCCGTCGGCAGCTATGACGAGGCAGAACGTGCCTATCGACAGGCCATCCGCATCGGCGGCGCGAATGCGCTGGCCCGAATGGGCGTGGGCGAGCTGATGTTAGTCATCGGCCGCCCCGAAGAGGCAATGCGCGAGTTCGAGCTGGCTCTCCGGCGTCAGCCCGCGCTTGTTCCGGCACATCTGGGCCTCGGCAATGCACTGGCCGCGTTAGGACGGAATGAAGCGGCGTTGAACTGCTACAAGCTGGCGATTCTGTTGCGTCCCCGCTTGCCGGAAGCTGAATTCGCCGCGGGCTTCGTGCTGGCGCGGATGGGCAAGCTCAAGGATGCGGAAACACGCTACCGCCGCGCCTTGGTAGAGTGCCCCGATTTTGCCGCCGCCTGGATGAATCTGGGAAGTCTGTTGCGCGAACAGGGAAGCGAGATCTATGCAGCGGCTGCGCTCCAGCGCGCCGTTGAACTGCGGCCCGATCTGGTTTCAGGTTGGGTCAACCTCGCCATTCTGGAACGGGAACGCCGCAGGCCAATTGAGGCGGAGGCCCATTTCCGCAGGGCCTTCGCGCTGAATCCCGAGCAGGTGGAGACCCAGGTTGCCTGGTGCCAGTTCCGCGCGGCGGAGAAGGACCTGGCCGGAGCCTGGGGATGGCTTCGGTGGGCGCTGGCCCGCGATCCCGGCAACGCGGAGGCAATCAACATGAAAGGTATTCTGCTGCACAGTGAGGGCCTTTTTCCAGCCGCGATCGAAGCGTTTCAACAGGCGGAAGCACTCGGCAATCGCCCGGCTACCTCCAACCGGGGAAACTCGCTGCTTGATCTAGGCAGCATGGACGAGGCCTTGCGGGTACATGAGGACGCGGTCGTGCGCGATCCATCTCATCCCGGCGCGCAATACAATCTTGCCCTGACGCAACTGCGGCTCGGCGACTGGGAACGCGGCTGGCAAAATTACGAGTCGCGATGGCGCTTCCGCGAGGTCCATCGCAGTCCGAGGGTCTTTCGCCAACCAAGGTGGCGGGGCGAAATGCTCGACGGCCACAGGGTGTTACTTCACGCTGAGCAAGGTCTGGGCGATACCATCCAGTTTTGCCGCTACGCCACGCTGGTGGCGGCGCGCGGCGGCATTCCGATCCTTCAGGTGCAGGCTCCGGTGGAACGGCTCATGCGCTCGCTCGCTGTGGTGCGCGCCGGTCTGGCGAAGACCTCGATCCTTGGCGAGGCTCCGCCGGACTTCGAGTTCGAGTGCCCGCTGATGAGCCTCCCGGCGATTTTTGGGACCACGGTGGAGACAGTTCCATTGCCAGGCGCCTACCTCGGAGCCGATCGGGATCTGGTGTCTGAGAAGCGGGCGGCCGTTCCGACCATCGAGCCAAGAGATCGATCTGGAAATCGGCTCTTGCGCGCCGGCATTGCCTGGGCGGGCAATCCCGGCTATAAGGCGGATCGGCAGCGGTCCGCTAATCTCGAAGCGTTTCTGCCCCTCTTGCGCACTCCCGGCGTCACATGGATTTCGCTGCAAAAAGGTCCGGCGGCGGAGCAGTTGGCAGCGCTGCCCAGTGACGTCGTTGTCAGGGATGGATCCAGCGCCCACCGCGATCTAGCCGAAACGGCGGCGCTGGTGGCCACACTCGATCTGATCATTACGACGGATACGTGCATCGCGCACCTGGCCGGCGCCATGGCCAAGCCGGTCTGGATTCTGCTGCCCCGCCTGAGCGACTGGCGCTGGATGCAGCGAGTGGAGACAACCCCCTGGTACCCCACGGCCCGGCTGTTTCGCCAAGGCGCGCCGGGCGATTGGGCCGGGGTATTCGAACGGGTTGCTCGCGAGCTGGCGTTTTGTCCCAGTTAACGTTTGAGTAACCTCCCCCCACCCCCTATTCTGGAGATTAATTGCTTGTTTTCATCTGGTTACAGTATAGCCCTCGCTGCAAATTATTCATTCCAAACAAGTTATTTGCAGAATATAGACATGAAAGGAGTTAGGTTGTCTCTTGGGGGCTCTTGGATACTTTCTGTCGTCCAATAGCCCCTTCAATTCCACGCCAACACGAGAGCAGCCTCCTGCGAGTGCATCGTTCATTCTTAAGCTTCGCCATTCCGTTGCCCGGTGATCGCGGCTAAACTCAAATTCCATTTTGCGCCGCAAGCCCATAATTCTCTGCAAAATGACAGCTGCACAGGCAGAAAGAATTATCTTGACACAGAGTACTCTATTAAGTAGAGTATTCTTCATTGAGTGAGGTTCAAGTTCCTCCCGCAAAGCTTGGAGGGCTGGTTTCGCTTAATGGAGGCCGCAAGATGAAAGGTCTACTTCCGAAATCGAAATTCCCGCGATTTTTCTTCCGGCTGACGCTTGCAGCAGCAATCGCGATTGGGCTGAATGGCGGACTCGCCGCCCAGGAACCGACTCAAAGCGCCGCCGATATACAGCGCGCAGCGATGAAGAAGCTCTCGTCTCTCGCCGGCAAATGGTCAGGCCCTGTCACCATCGTTCGCGGTCCCGGCGAACCGCTTCACCGCACACAAACCGAGGAAGTGCAGTACAAGCTCGACGGTCTTGTGCTGCTTATTGAAGGCAACAGCACCGCTCCTGACGGAAAGGTCAGTTTCAGCGCGCTGGCTACCGTTGCTTATGACGATGCTTCGCGCACATACCGCTTTCGCGCGTATAACAACGGCCACTATGTCGACACAGAGCTAACTGTGCAGGACGGTGGCTTCTCATGGCAGTATCAAGCCGGCCCGGTGCACATCGTCAACACGATGCAACTCACAAAGAGCGGCGAATGGAGCGAAGTGACTGAAGCAACATTCGGAAACAATCCTCCGCAGCGCAGCGTTGAGATGCTGCTGCAGCATCGGCCCTGAACCAGAATTCGCATCCGGGGCATTCTCACACCCCGAACGCAATCAAAATCTGACGTCAACTGAACGGAGACAAGCAATGACAGACCATTCAACGGAACTGGAATTGAAAGACAGGCTAAGCCTGATCGAATCCATGATCGCCGAGGGCCGGCGCAGCACGGGGAGTTGGGGTT
>JBEKZG010000003.1:0-25368 GCA_049510095.1 Occallatibacter sp. | reverse complement strand
CCAGGTCCTGAAAGGCCAGTTGCCTGGCTCCAACAATTGCTTTTGAAACCAGGTAGGCCGCGCCACCCACGGCCATCAGGTAAACAGCGCCAAACTCGCGAATGGCATTAATTGCGACAGGGCCACGCTCGGCTTTGCCCACCATGCCCAGCAGACCTGTCTCCGCCAGCATCTGGCGCGTGAACTTGTCCATGCGCGTGGCCGTGGTCGGTCCGGCCGGGCCAATCACCTCTTCGCGCACTGGATCCACGGGGCCTACGTAATAGATAAACCGGTCGCGAAAGTCCACGGGAAGCGTTTCGCCGCGATTCAACATGTCGGTCATGCGTTTGTGCGCGAGGTCGCGGCCCGTGAGCAGTTTGCCGGTCAGCAGCAACACCTCGCCGGGCTTCCATGTCGCGGCTTCCGGGCGAGTCACCGTGTCCAGATTGACGCGCCGCGCACCGGAAACGTCGTACGTCAACTTGGGCCAGTCTTCCAGGCTCGGAGGATCAAGGAATACAGGTCCGGAGCCATCCAGCACAATGTGGGCGTGGCGGGTGGCGGCGCAGTTGGGAATCATGGCCACGGGCAGGTTTGCCGCGTGCGCAGGCGTGTCCAGCACTTTTACATCCAGCACTGTGGTGAGCCCGCCCAGGCCCTGCGCGCCAATTCCCAGCCTGTTCACCTTGTCGTATAACTCAACGCGCATTTTCTCCGCGGTGGTCGTAGGTCCGCGCGCAATCAAGTCCTGGATATCGATGGGGTCCATCAGAGCGGTCTTGGCCAGCAGCATTGCCTTCTCCGCCGTGCCCCCGATGCCGATGCCCAGCATTCCCGGCGGGCACCACCCCGCGCCCATGGTGGGCACGGTCTTCAGCACCCACTCCACCACGGAGTCGGAAGGGTTGAGCATGGCAAACTTGCTCTTGGCCTCAGAGCCGCCGCCCTTGGCCGCCACCGTCACCTCGACCGTGGAGCCCTTGACCAGTTCGACGTTTACCACTGCGGGTGTATTGTCCTTGGTGTTCTTACGCGCACCCGCTGGATCGGCCTGCAGGCTGGCGCGCAATTTATTGTCGGGATCAAGATAAGCGCGGCGGACGCCGGCATCGACCATCTCTTGAAGGTCCAGCTGCGTCTCACCAGGCGCAGCTTCGAAGTGCACATCCATGCCCAGTTTCACAAAGGCGTTAACGATGCCCGTGTCCTGGCAGATGGGCCGGTGGCCCTCGGCGCACATGCGGCTATTGATGAGGATTTGAGCAATCGCGTCCTTGGCCGCGGGCGATTCTTCGCGCTCGTAGGCTTTGGCCAGGCTGGTAATGTAGTCCACCGGGTGGTAATAACTGATGTACTGCAACGCGCCTGCAACGCTGGCGATGAAATCTTCCTGCCGTATGACAGTCATGGAGGCTCCCTCTGAACTCTCTAGGGTAATGGATGCGAGGGAGGACTGGCACCTACTGCCGGGGGTTTGTCATAACAGCCCCTGACGCTGGGCCTCGTACCAGACAAAAGGAGAAAGCTCCCGAAGTGTCTGGCGATCTTTATTACGTAGATAGCGATTGTAGTGGCGCAGACGCATTTCCGCATGTTCAGGACTGTCCAACCTAAGCCGCTTAATCGTCTTGCGTGCCAACTTTTTTTGAGTTTGGCTAAGGCTCGAGTTAGGGCGGATCTTGCCGCTTACCAAATTCAGAATGAACGTATCCTGGGCCAATCCTACAGGGTCCAGCAGATCGTCAAACTTATTTTTATTGCGGTTCGGTGCAAGGCAGGACAAGCGATAGTTGTTCCATTCATATGCCCCTCCCGCACTTTTTGATTTGGCAACAAAGTGGTCGGTGGAACTCGCACCTGTGACCCATTCAAAGAAGATCGCCAAATAGGAGCAAGTGCCACAATAGGCATCCCACAATGCTTTGTTAGATTTTGACCAATACGCGGGAAGCTTGGGTGCATTCGGAGGCGGTCCATTCATAACGACGTTATGGCTATTCAGCCAAGCGAGCCCAGGTTGGCGAACCTGAGTATCAAAGTCAGCCGGTTCCGGCTGCAGGGCCACCGGGATCATTTCACCCATCCCTTGGCGTGACAAACGTAGCGCCAGTTGAATAAGAAGTCGTCCGTAGGACTCAAGGCCGACAGCAATTGATCGTTCATCTTCTTGATCCGTCCCGGATCAGGGCTTTCCTCTTCGAGGATTGCCGCTGCCCTTTTTACCAACGATTCATAGGCCAATGGCCTGCCGCTCGCCATATCGAATGCTTCACTCGTGAGCCAACGTGCCGCGTCACCGAGCTTTTCGAAGGGGCGCTGCTGTAATTTCACTCGACCACGTTCAAGGTCAATATCCCACCAAGCATCAATTTCGGGCTTAAAGTCAGGCTCTGCAGACGCCATTACCAATGGCGAGTGGGTTGCGGCAATCAGTTGCAATTGCGTACCCTCCTCCCCGATCAAGGTCTTGGCAACGGCGAGGAGTGCAGGCAATATCCTGCGCTGCCATTGCGGATGGAGGTGTGACTCGACCTCATCCATCAACAGAACCACCTGCTTGGTCGGCTCTTCGTTCAAGAGCTTTGCTGCTTTGCCATGCTCTTCCCAGGCCCAAACAAGCACATATGCCAAGGCAAGAATACGGCGCATGCCTGCCGAGGCAAGAAGCACTGGAACATCCTGTCTGTAGGGCATGCGGATGGTCGGGATGTCGCGCGCATCATCAAGGCTAATGCGTGTTAGTTCGCCCGGAACCAGCTTTTCCTTGGGGGAGGGGGAAAGCTCGGCGAGAACGCTAACCAAGCTACCGAAAGCCCGACTCTTTTCCTTTTGCCAACCTGCCCAGTCCATCACGAGCCCGAGACTGAGGAGCTTACCGTCCTTGTCCTCCAGTCCATCCCAAACTTCGGTCGGGCTGAAAACATATGCAGGAGCGCGATCTTGAACATCGACGTCGCCCTGCGTTCGCCAATAGTTGCGTGCCGGATCCCATACTGCAAAGCTGCCGTCAGACATGGCATAAAACACCAACCCCGGATTGGCAGGCCGTCCCGTCCGCCCCGTCCACGCCTGTTCACGCGGCTGGTAAAGGCTCACGTATTCTTCTGTTTTTACCTTGCTTGTGAACGAGAAGCCAATTGTGGCCGCACCATTTCCCGCAGGCAGTGCACGGCGGCCTGATGTCAGATGCGGATTGACCTCACCTGGCCATCGACGAGTCAACGCCCACCATGCGATGTCCAGCAAAAAGCTCTTTCCAAGTCCGTTGTCACCTGTGAACAAGTTGAGTCGCGGCGCAAACTCAACGTCAACCTCCGGTGCTGGGCCAACATTCTTCAAATGAAGGTGTTGCAGCATGGTTTCAAACCTTTCGTATCCCATGATCTTCGCCAAAAATTCTGGTGAGAATCTACATCTCAATCTACCATTAAGGTTGTGTGTTCCTTGTCGCAGTCACTGAACGGAGGAGGACTTAACCTTGCATGTTGCTCTTCAGAACGTCGTGTTGCCCGCGCGACTGCGTCCTGCTGTTCCTTTTTCGGATGAGGAACTGATCGCCTTTTCCCAGGCGAATAAACCCTGCCGGGTCGAGCGGCTGGCTTCAGGAGAGATTCTTGTGATGACTCCGAGCGGCTTTGAGAACAACCGCCGCGAAGCCTATGTTGTGCATGAACTTTTTGCCTGGGCTGAAGCGGACGGACGGGGCGAGGCCTTCAGCTCGAATGCCGGCTTCAACCTGCCCGACGGTTCCACGCTCAGTCCCGATGCGGGCTGGGTTGAATCGAGCCGCCTGAAAGCCCTGAGCGAGCAGGAACGGGAGCGGTTCCTTCCCTTCGCACCGGATTTCCTCATCGAGATTCTCTCTCCCTCGGACTCCCTGCCGGAGTTGGACGCCAAGATGGAGCAATGGATCGCGAATGGCGTCCGCCTTGCCTGGCGCATCGATCCGTTCGGCGGCACGGTTGCGGTCTATGCGGCGGGCGCGGGCTCCCGTGGTTGTGGATCGCCCAGAGGCAGTGGAAGGGGCAGGCCCCGTTGCCGGTTTCCGGCTCAGCATGTCACGGGTCTGGAGCTGATCCCGGACCTGTTTAGGCCCGTCAAGCCGGCCGGATATCCGTATGCCCGAAGTCGTCGCCCTTCCAGAGCATCGGTTCGCGCTTATCCCGCGCCAGCGCGTAGCTGAAGCAGTCGCCAAAGTTCAATCCAGCCGGATGTCCGCTTCCTTTGCCGTAGTTACGGTAGGCTTGCCGGGCGATTTTGGCCTGGGCGGCTGTCAGCGACTCGACCTCAATATCGAATTGTTCAATTAACTCGTCGATTTCACCGTCCAGCGCAGGGTTTTTCAACCTTTGCACCACCACAGAAATCTCGACGTAAGTCGCCGCCGAAAGACGCGCTACATCCGCCGAGTCCAAGGCTCTGGCGAACTGTCGCCAATCTGGTTCTCGCTTGAGAATTGCCACCAAAGCCGACGAGTCTACGATCACAGCGGCAGTCCCGTCTCTTTGTCGTAAAGCAAGTCACCAATCTTGTCGGATGGAGGCAAATCCTTCATTAGCGGAGCCGTTCGTTCGGTAAGCCGTTCAAGCCACTCCATGCGACCCTCTCGCTTGGAGGCTTTCCGCTGTCGCTCCAGTCGCTCTTTGACAGAGACTTTGACTGCCAGGGTCAAGCTTTCACCCGTTAGTTCTGCCAGTTGGCTCACGAGTTGATGCGTTTCTTCATCCTTGATATTGAGCGCCATTGAACTTTAACCTCCCGTCATCTTCAACCGGCCTCTTTATACTTGCCTAATGCGAAGAACAATCGGATAATCACTTCGGCAAACCGTATTCGTCGTAGAGCAGTCCGTCGATTTCTCAGGAATGTATAAGCTCTCCGTTTAGCTTCGCAACCTCTTCTGCAAAGTCTCGGAGTAGTTCAAATCGGCTCTTCCGTGGCTTTCCGCTCTTGTCTTCCGAGGCCCCCTCCGGATTCTCTTGAATCACGTTTTTCCCTTCCATTCTCACTATGTTCTACCTTTCTACCATTTGATTCTACCATTCCACCATTTCTGTTTCAACCCACCACATAAGCCCATCGGTCCCTTCAAATCCCCCTCGATGCCCTAATCTAAAACCATGGACGACCCAACTCTGGATACACCGGCTGCACGCGAAGAAATCTTCGACCTACTCGTGGTGGGCGCCGGTCCCACCGGCCTGGCCTGCGCCATCGAGGCTCAGAAGGCCGGCTTCCGCGCCATCGTGGTGGACAAAGGCTGCATCTGCAACTCGCTCTTCCATTACCCGGCGCACATGACGTTTTTCACAACGCCGGAGTTGCTCGAAATCGGCGACATTCCTTTCCCAAGCCCGAACCCCAAGCCGACACGCAACGAGGCGCTCCAGTATTACCGGCTGGTGGCTGCCTACTACAAACTCGATGTCCGCCAGTATCATCGCGTGGACCAGGTCACAGGCTCGGAGGGGGCCTTCACGGTTCACACCGCCGACCGTTTCGGCCGGCCCGGAGCGATCCATGCGCGCAAACTGGCGCTTTCAACCGGCTACTATGACCTGCCCAACTACATCGGCATTCCAGGCGAGAAACTGAGCAAGGTACATCACTACTACAACGATCCCCACCCCTACTTCGAAATGGACGTGGTGGTCATTGGCGGGAAGAACTCGGCCGCCATCGCCGCGCTTGATTTGTGGCGGAGCGGCGCCCGCGTCACCCTGGTGTATCGCGGCCCTGGCGTTCAGCCGCACGTGAAGTACTGGATCAAGCCGGACATTGAGAACCGCATCAAAAATGGCGAGATCAAGGCGTATTTCGATTCGAACGTCGTTGAGATTACCCCCGACTCCGTAGTCGTACAGACGCCCGAGGGCCGTTTGACCCTCAAGAACGACTTCGTTTTCGCCATGACCGGATACCACCCCGACTTCGATTTCCTTGAGCGTCTCGGCATCCGCTTCGAAGGGCCCGACCGGCTGCCAGTGTGCGATCCGGAGACCCTGGAGAGCAACATTTCCGGCATTTACCTGGCTGGTGTCATCGTTGCCGGTTCACGGACCAATGAAATATTTATCGAGAATGGCCGGTTTCACGGGCGTCAGATTGCAAGAGCTCTCGCGTCGAAGTCTGGAGCGTGAATATCGCGGTCAATCCCGGCTGAGGAAGTAATCCGGTAAACTGAGAGCCTGAATCCATAGGAGGTTTGAGGCTTGCCTGAGCGCTGGTGGCCGCGATCGATTCGATGGCAGATGCTGGCTGGCCTGGTGCTGCTGGAAGTGCTTTCGCTCGCTCTATTTGCCGCGTTGCTCATCCACCAGCAGACCCATGAGGTGTTTCAGCGGACGCAGCACCGCTTGGCGCATCAGGCCACTTCCGTGGCTCTGCAGGCCAAGGAAGCCCTGCTGCAGCAGCGGACCATCTGGGTTGGATTGTCTGTGAAAATGATGGGTGAAGCGCCCAGTGTGGCTTTCGCCAAGGTCACCGATCCGGCCGGCAACGTGCTCTATGTCAGCTCTGGGGAGCCCGAGCAGCATCCGCTTGAGTCCAGCGAAAAAGCTCAAATTCCGCTAATGACCAGGGGCGGCCCCAGAGTTTTTAACGTGGGCGCGGATCGCTGGGAGGGCGTCAGTCCCATCTATACGGGTTCTGACCTGCGCGGCTTTGCCTGGGTTGAGACCGACCGCGACTGGGACCACCAGGAACTCGACGTCATTTTGCGGGGAACGGTGATTTTCGGCGCCATATGGGTTGTGGCCTCCGCGTTGCTGGTTCTATTGATGGCTCGTTCCATCTCCGGGCCGTTGGCTACGCTGCATCGCGGAACCCGCGCCCTGATGGATTCGCCCGAACAGAGCGGCAGCTTTCCGCTGCCCGTGTCTGTGCATAACGAGATAGGGGACCTTATCGATGCCTTCAACCGCATGGTGGCTTCCATTGCCGAGCAGCGCGCTGGGCTCAACGACACGCTTTCGCTGCTGGACTCGATGCTTGCCAACGCGCCTATCGGACTGGCATTTTTCGATCGGCGGTGCAGAATTGTCCGCGTCAACCAGGTTTTTGCGGATATGACAGGAGTGCCCCTTAGCCGCCATTTGGGCCGCACCCTGCCGGAGCTGTTACCGCAACCCGTTGCGCGCGAACTGGAGAACACCGTGTTGCGCGTCTTCTCATCCGAGGAGCCTGCGCGCGACTTGGAACTGGAGGGTCAGGGAGGAAAACTCGGCCGCCCATGGACATGGCTGGCCAGCGCCTACCCCGTCCGAACCAATCCCCTGCAGGTGCGTTGGGTCGGCGTCATCGTCCTCGATGCCAGTGACCGCAAGCGCAGTGAAGATGCCCTGCGCAAGACTGAGAAACTGGCCGCCACCGGACGCCTGGCTGCTTCCATCGCCCATGAAATCAACAATCCACTCGAGGCCATCACAAATCTGCTCTTCCTGCTTCACAACTTCTGCGACCTCCAGGACCCGGCGTTGAACTACGTGGTGATGGCGCAGCACGAGGCACGGCGCATTTCTGAGATCACCCAGCAAACGCTGCGGTTCTATCGCCAATCGACTCTGCCGGGGCGGGCCAATATGGCTGAATTGCTCGATTCAGTGCTCAGCCTTTACCAGGGCCGTCTCAACACACTCAATATCGGGGTTGAACGCGACTACGACCCGGCGATGGACCTTTTTTGTTTCGCCGGCGAGATCCGCCAGGTGTTTGCGAACCTGGTGGGCAACGCGATTGACGCAACGCCCGCAGGCGGCCGGCTCGTCATTCGGGTGCGCCGTTCAAGGAATTGGAAAGACCCGAGCCAGACCGGCGTCCGTTTTGCCGTGGCCGACACAGGAGCCGGCATGGAACCCGAAGTGCTTTCCCGCGTCTTCGAGGCTTTTTTTACCACCAAGGAAGTCACCGGAACCGGCCTGGGCTTGTGGGTGAGCCATGAGATCATCCTCAAGCACAAGGGGCTGGTGCGAGTGCGCAGCCGCACCGCGCCGCAGGGCCCCGAAGCGAACCCCGATGCGAGTCCCCAAGCGGACGGAAGGCCCTCCGGCACCGTCTTCCTGCTGTTCTTCCCAGACGATCCAAAGCTCACGGTTGAGCCAAACAAACCGGCTGCCCTAGCGGTTTGAGACCAGCACCCAGTGGGAAAATCGCTGTTAGGCGACTGCTCGCTTCGGTCTTCCACCCTTGGCGCCGTTTACCTGAGCCGCTTGGCGTTTAGCCGCGGTTCTGATGCTGCCGCCCTTCTTGCCCAGCTGCGCCATCCACCGGCGATTTCCATACACGCCTTCGATCAGGGCAGGGACGTAAAGGTCGACATCGATCTCCGGAAAACGGATGCCGGTTCCACGGCCAAGCAACTCGTGATTCTGTATTTGCGCGTGTGTGGCCTTGCCCAGCCCCTGCACTTCCTCCACGGGAAGCACAAGCCGGCGTCTGTTGCTCAGCCCCACGATTAGCAGGTTCAGTTCCGGTACGTGCTCCACCGTCTGTGCGACTGGGTCGCTGTCGTGGAGCTTTGCGCTTTTCAGCGCCGCTTCAATCTCCGCATCGGTCGTAACCACTTCATGCTCAGCCATGGTGTTTCTCCCAAAGAGATGCAAGTTCATCGAAATGATTGGCTGCCGTCAATATGTAGCGCACGTCCGATTTGCTTCCATTGCCCGGCCTGATGGCATTTGTCCTGTTCGCAAGAGAAACCGCACCGTCAAGGCGAAGATCGACGATTACTTCCAACTCAGCATAAAAGCCATGTATGTGCCGAGGTTCGTGATCCATCGTGTACGCCGTAAGTCTTACGCCGTCGAACCTGAGCGAACTCATCTTCTTAAACCATAACCCAAGCCACTTGGGTTGTCACATCGAATTTCGTATCCATGAACCGGAAAGCGAGAGAATTTTTTCAAAAAAATTCTTGCCTGCTCACCGAATAGATGTGCTACAGTCAGTAACATTATGGTGAGTAACACTGGAACAGGGCATGACCCATCTGAGCTTGGCGAACTGGAGCGGGATATTCTTTCCATCGTCTGGAGCCGCCCCCAGATCACAGCGGAACAGGTTCGCGAGGCTTTGGACCGCCCTCTCAAAGACTCCACAATTCGCACCGTACTCAGGCGGCTTGAGGAGAAAGGGTACCTTGCCCATACGGTGGAGAACCGCACCTTCGTCTACCGGCCGGCGGAGTCGCGCCAGCGGGTAGCGGGCCGGGCCGTCAAGCGCATTGTGGACTGGTTTTGTGAGGGGTCGGTGGAAGCGCTGCTGGTGGGCATGGTGGACTCCAAGGTCCTGGATCGTGCCAGCTTGCAGCGTCTCGCTGAACGAATCGCTGTCGCACAGCAGAACGCTGCCGATCCAAAGGAGCCCGTCGAGCGGGCAAAAGGGGGTAAATCATGATCTCCTTCTTGATTGAAGCCTCGCTGCGAGGACTCGTCGTGGCATTTGCAGTAGGGACCGGCATGCGGCTCCTCCGCGTTGGCATGGTTTTGGCGCAAAAGATTGCCTGGGGGTTGGTATTGGCCTGCGCCGCAGTCATGCCGCTGGCGATGCACTGGCACTTTCTGCCTTTTTCGCTCGCGGTCAAGGTTCCTGCAACAAACTGGAGCCTGACGCCAAAATCTTCGCCGGTTCCACCCGCCCCGATTTCATGGGCAGAGCCTTTTTCCGCAAGCGCTGCCGGATCACCTTTCGCGCCCTCAACAATAACTTCTGCGTCCGCCAGGCCCGAACAGAGTGGGACAGGCCTTTTCCGTGAATCCGGTGTGTCTTCCAAAGTGCATGTTGCGGCGTCCCAAGCCAGTTCCCAACAGGCCAGTTCCCAACAGGTCCGCTCCGCACCGGCAAAAATCCAGAGCACTACAATCCTCGCCAGCCATGCCCAACCGGCCGACGGCTCCAATCCTCTGTCTCTGGCATTGCTGGCAGCGTTCGTGTACGTTGCAGTCTGCGCCGCGCTCCTCATCCGCATCGTCTTTGGACTGGTCATGGCAATAAAGCTTTGGCTGGCTGCCACGCCTTATGAAGCGGACCTGGGACAAGATCAGGAGCGGAATCCAGCCAGTGGTTTGCGTATGCGATTCAGTTTTGCCGTCTCGTCACCAGTCACTATCGGCTCCGGCGTCCTTCTTCCGGCGGACTGTCTTAACTGGGACAGGGAAAAGCTGCGCATCGTTCTCGCACACGAGCGCTCCCACGTCCGCCAGGCGGATTTCTACCTCCAGTTACTTGCAAGCATCTACACAGCCCTCTTCTGGTTCAGCCCGCTGGGTTGGTGGCTCAAGCGCAAGCTTTCCGACCTGGGCGAAGCGCTCAGCGACTATGCCGGCCTGGAAGAAGCTGCCAGCCGCACATCTTATGCACAACTTCTGCTTGAATTCGCGGCCATGCCGCGACCAACCCTGATAGGAGTAGCCATGGCCCGCACCAGCAATCTCTCGCATCGCATTGAAAGGCTTCTGAACGACAACATCTTCCGCCAGGCTTTTTCCGGCAGCCGCCGCATGTTGCTTTTGGCGCTGCTGGTTCCCGCGGCGCTGTTTGCGGGCACGGCCCTGGTCCGCGTGGAAGCTGCGGGCCAGACGCCTCAACAGGCGCCGCAAGCTCCCTTGGTCCCCCAATCTCCCGAGGCGCCCTTGTCCGGAGTTTCCAATCCCGATCAGGCGCCTGGCTCGGTGGCAGCGCCGGCGCCGGGTGCTCCGGCTGTTCCGCCGCCTCCGCCAATCGGCGCCGAGGCCACGGTAATTCCAGATGGCGCGCCAGACGTTCCTCCTCCTCCGCCACCGCCGGGCAGCTACGGGGACAGCGTCGGCCACGGGACAAGCGCCGGTTACGGGACAAGCGTTGGCTATGGGCAATCGACGACCGTCACTCAGGACAACACCGTGACCAACACCAATGACACATCCACGGGGCAACACACCTCTGTGGGCCGTGGTTACGCCTATTCCTATACCTCCAACGGTGATTCCTACGCCGCGGTCACTGGCCCGGACAACCGCTTCACCTTTTCCGGAAGCATGACTGGCAACTTCGGCGAGCAAATCGAAAAGGCGCGCAAGCTGGCGCACGGAAAGTTTCTCTGGTTCACGCACAATGGCAAGTCGTACTTCGTGGACGACCCTGAAATTGCCGTGCAAATTGCAGCGATGTACGCGCCCATGGAGGCGCTTGGCAAGCTTCAGGAAGCGCTGGGCCGCCAGCAGGAGGAACTCGGAAAGCAACAAGAGAAGTTAGGCCATCTGCAGAAGCAGGCCAATGTGCCCGTCCCCGATCTCTCCAAAGAGATTGCCTCACTGAACGCAGCTACGGCCGAGCTCCAGGCAAAGGCCGGAAGCACTGTCAGCCAGGAGGAATTGGCCAGGATGATGGAGAGGCTGGCGGAAGTTCAGGGCAAATTAGGAGCGTTGCAAGGCAAAATGGTCATGGAAGGCAGATTCGCGGAAGAGGGCAAGCTTGGTGAGCAGCAGGGCAAGCTCGGCGAGGAGCAGGGCCGCCTGGGAGAGAAGCAAGGGAGATTGGCGGAGGAAGCCGACCGCAAAGTGCATGCCATCATCGAGGAGAGTTTGCGCAACGGCAAAGCCCGCCCCATCGACTAGTGTCCTGTCCCGCATTAAAACTGGCCACAAGGTCTTGAAAGGGCACGACTTTAGTCGTGCCGAAAAGGCTTAGAAATGAACTCGGCTTTAGCCGCTGAGGGATGCCTTCCTGGAGGCAGAGTTGCAAAGAATAACATGGGACACCACACTGGATTCGCCCCGCACCCCAATCAATCCTGCCGGACAATCACAAGCGACACGGAGCAATCCGCCAAAAAACTGCGAGAACCAAGTGAGCGCCTCCCAGAACTAGTCCTTATTGGACGCGAGGGAGTGGGAGGGGCGACAGAACGCCGAGAGTATCGGCGGCTTCGGCTAAGTTTGAGTCTGCTGTCCACAATTCCGTGGGTATCGGAGAGAGGATGATCGAGGAAAGAAGATGGGCATCCACCAGGCCGATGCCTTGGTCGTAGAGCGCCCGAATTTCGATCAGCTCCCGCACTTCCTTGAGATCGGCAACCGCAGCTGGGGGCATGTCTTCGAGCGTTGCAAGAACGGCCATGCGGTCCGGCCATGAGTACAGTGAAAGCTCTGCGATCACAAATGGGTGCATCACCACCCTGTCACTCTTCAGCAGCGCCACCAGGTACGAATTTGGCGAGCGAAAGTGCCTTGACCAGATGCTCGTGTCTACCAGGACTTTCGTTATGGGTCCTGTCATCTGGGCTGCGTCTTCCGCCGCGGAATGTCAGGGAAATCAGGGACCGAACCGCCAATCGCCGCCAGCCGTCGCGCAGCTTCCCGCTGCACCAACGCCGTCAATGCCTCTCGGACCAAAGCCGTTTTTTCTCTTACGCCGGTGTACTCCTGGGCCTTGCGGACCAACTCATCGTCAAGTGCGATGGTAGTTCTCATTCAGCGTCTCCCTATGCATCTGATCATAGCATCGTATGATGCTCTATTTAGATGCCTGTTGTCGCAGGAGAAAGTCCGCTCGGTAACAATCCCGCGGAATCCAGAAAGTGGTTTCGGGCCGGGACGATATCAAGCAAGCGCTGACACCTGGGGCAATTGCCGGGGCGGGATCTGCCAGCGGAGCACTCCGCCTCATTTCGCCACAGAGCTTTCGACAGGGGTGCGGCGAAAGAAACGCCAGGCGAAAACCACGCCGCGATAGCCGCCTTGGAGCAGCCTCCAGACAAGTAGAACGAGCCAGAGCAGCCATATAGGCAGCGCAAACAACGCTAGAATCCCCGTGCAGGCGCAAATGGTGATGAGCGCGCCAGGTTCCCAAAACCATCTACGGGGATGAATTAACGGAAATCCACCAACCAGGATCCACTGCAATGCGATTAGGCTGCACAGGCCGATTGAGAACTCTACTTCCTTGCGGCGGCTGTCGCGATTCGACCAGCCCACGCCGACCAACCCCGCAAGCGACCAGATAGGTGGACAAGGTTCCCCCCACTGCGAAAAAGTCGCAGCGGGAAGTTCACCGAAGACAATGACTCGCTCCTGCCACGGAATGTGACGCCACAGGCCGCAAGCGCTGAACGAAACCGTTTCGCCCTCATCGGCTGGTTTGACCGCGTCAGGAGGCGGCGGCGGAACCGGGCGCGCCAATTCGAGCAGCGGCAGATTCTCCTGCGAGCGTACCCAGTCCCACCTGCTCGCTTCATCCCACACAATCAACGGCACGCAAATTGCCAGGTGAACTCCTGCCAGGACCAGCCCTCGCCGCCATTGAACCTTCATTTTGTCGCCGGGGACCCTTTCTTCTCCATGCCAGGTGTACGTGGTCGTTTAGGCTTGTTAGCTTAGACACCGCCAGCGTGATGGTTGTTCCGGGAGAATGGTCGCCGATCCGAACATTACCCCATTAGGGGCGCGTTAGTGCACTCAATCCGAACCGCCGGCCTCTGAAAGAATCAGTTCAGCTTGAGACTCAGCGGCCGATCCAGATCCATCGGATCGAATCCCGCCGGCTTGTCCGCCCTCCGATGAACCATGCAATGGCTTCTGGACTCCACCGGGCTCGCGTACGACCGCGTCACATGCAGCCGGTCCATCACGATATAGCGGGTACGCAGACCGTCCACGGTGGCCGGAAGTTGCGCGGGCACCTGCTTGCGGTCGACGTAGATGACCAGCGCCGCTTCCTTCGGATTGTCCAGGCTCTGTCCCACGCCCACGCCGAAGAAAGCCGCATTCCGCCTGATCAGCTTTTGCGCCACTTGTCTTTTGATGGCGATTGCCGCGTTGAGCGCCGCGGGGGGGAGTGGGCCGACAGCAGTCTCAAAAGGAGTTAGCGGCGCAGAGCCAAGTGCAACGGCCCGCGCATTGGTAGGGATCACCACAGTTCGAACGCCATCGACCGCCGGCGGCGCGGACACCGTCATGCTCTCGTCAACATACAAAATCACAGCGGACTCGCCGGCATGGTCGCTGCTTTTGCCCACAGCCACACCCAGTATCCCAGCGGATGGATTCACCAGCGTCCGTGCCTGCGCCAACGCCTGCTGCGCGCGCGCAGTCTCGGCTCCCGTCGGCGTCCGTTCCTGCGCCATGGCCACCGTGCTGTCGCCGTAATTCAGGCAGCTCACCGCGTGATCTGCGCCGCCGACAAATGTATAGCTCGTTCCCCCGCCCAGCTGAGAGCTCAACTCGCTCAGTACTTCGGGCGCGGGATTGGCGATACCCTGGCTCACCCCGGATGCATCCGTTCCACCCGCAAAGAACAGTCCCACAGGCTCGGCATCCGCCACATCCACCACCAGCGACCCCGAATCGCCCGCATCGCTGAATTCGTTTCCGCTTACGGCAACCTGGTTGGTGTAGCTCTTGGTCAGGTAAGGCTTGGTTTCCGCGCAATCCAGGTAGTAATCCACGTTGATGTCCAGAGCGAGCGCCGAAACAGCGGCACACGTCAGTCCCGTCGTCCGTCCACTCTTGGCGACTGTCAGACCCAGCGTTGCCGCCTCTCCTTTGCCTCCGGTCGAGGAGATGCCGGGAGGCGCGGCGGCCAGGGTACCGTCGGCCTGCCGCGTACCCAGTTCGAGGATGCTCCCATTCGCGCTCACCACGCCGGAATCCACCTGTGCAATCGCCGCATCCGCATTCGTAGAGCTGGAACCGAGCGGCAGCCAGCCTGTCAGCGACCCGACGGGCGTTGTTCCCACGCCGTCGCCGTTTGGTGTGCAGTTGTTGTCGATCAGTCCCGGCTGAACGATGGTGTCGCCCACGCTCGCCTGGTCGCTGCGCGCGAGGATGTGGTTATTGCTCAGCAGGTACTGGTGGCTATTCGCATCCTGGACCAGCGAACCCAGCGTTCCGCCGCAGCAGTCCACAATCTGGTTTCCCTGCGAGTCGTAATCGTTGTTGTTGCCGCCCGAACTGCCCAGCGAAATCGGTGCAGTCAATTGCGCCTGGTGACCTGTAGGAAGGCTCGCAACTCCCGCGGTATTCAGCAGCACCAGGGCGGATGTTCTCGACGGCAGGCTGCCCACTGTCGCGACAATATAAGTCCCCGAAGTGGCGCTCAAAGTGGCCGGCGCGGTGTAAGTTACCGTACAGACAGTGAATGCCTCCGTGCTGTTCTGGCAGTATGCCGGACCCAGAGAGCCTTGCCCGCCGCTCTCTCCGGCCGCGGTATCGCCCACCGCAAAGTTGATACCCAGGGTTCCTCCCGCTTCGGCCAGGTAGCCGGTAACCGTCATCTGGCCGTTGGCGCCCAGGGCCGCATTCTCCGGCGTCAGTGGTTGCAGGAATCCTGGCGACACGGACAAGACGGCGGTAGCGGTGTTGGAAGCGAGGGTCGCCGTGACCACCACGTGCACGCGGTCCGCCGTCAGATAGGGGGGTGGGGTGTATTGCCCGCTCGAGGTGATGCTGCCCGCTCCGCTATTCGCGTCTCCGCCGGAGACGGACCAGGTTACGCCTGCCGCGCCTCCACTTGTGAGCGTCGCGGTGAACTGCTGCACAGCCCGGCCTTGCGCATTGGTTGCATTGCACCCGGTGCAGTTGGTATCGATTGCGCCCGTGCCGGGAGAGATGGTGAAGGCCGCGTTGGAGGGATTGGCCGGCACAAACCCGCTTGTACAGCCTGTTGCCAACAGAAGCACGGGAGCCAGCAGGACTAGAAGAATCCGCCGAGGCCAAATCGCGCGCGGACGGGATGGCAGCCATGCACAGTCGCGGCCCCGGCAGAGCCGCGGGCCCTTCCGCGTGCAATTTGTCCGTGCGCATTGTGCAATCTGCGGCAAGTGTTTGTTTGCTTTCCCCGGCGCTGCGTCCCTGTAACAGGTTCCAAACATTTCGACGCGCAAGCCGGTCCCTTAGGAAGCCTCTATGTCGAAGACTTCATCGCGCAGTCATCGAATTACCATTCTCCTGCACGAGGAAGGCCTTACCGCCGCCGATTTGTTACAGGAACTTAACCGGAACTCATCGCCCTGCTCTTATGAGACTACTCTCCGCAAGAATCCGCGCAACCCTAATCGCCACAGAGCCGCAGTAAAGAAAACCAGCGCCAGCAGGATTGCCGGCCAGGGCATATGCCCAACTCCGGGAGTGACCGCGGCCCGCAACCCTTCGCTCATGTAGACAATCGGGTTGAACAGCACAGCCACTGCAAGCCATTTTATATGCTTCCAGAGGCCGTCCCATGAATAGTACACGCACCCCAAGAAGGTGATGGGAACGACGAGGATCGAAAACACGAGTCCGATGTGCTTGGGGCTCACCGTCGACCCGATCGCCAGTCCCAGCGACCCGGCCAGCAGGCTTGCCAGCACCAGTACAAGCGCCAGCAAGAGCGGGCTGGCTACATCGGCCTTTACCGGCACGGAGGGAATGTAATAGGCCATGGGAATCACCAGCAGTGCGGCCACCATGCTTTGCAGAGCGCTGAAGCAGACCTTTTCCAGGGCAACGGCCCACACCGGCAGCGGACACATGACGCGGTCGTCGATTTCCCGCGTAATGCCGAACTCCGCCGATAACGGCAGCGCCACCGCGGCGATCCCTGAGAACATAATGGCCACGGCCATCAATCCCGGCAGAATGATGGTGCCAAAGCTTGGCCCCGCGCCCGCCGCCATCGGATTGGCTCCGCCCATGCGCGGCAATATGAATGTAAAGACAAACAGGAACAGCAGCGGCTGCATCCCCACGCGCAGCATGAAGGGAACAATCTCCCGCGTCAGCACCCGCAAATCGCGCAAAAGCAGTCCATAAAAGGCCTTCAGAAAGATTGTGGAGCCGGGACTGCCAGAACCAGGATTGACAGGGTTGAGTCCGCCGGAAGTGGGGTCGGCGGAACTGCGATGACCCAAATCGCCCGTCAGCACTTCCAGGTCGCGCAAAAACAGACTCGGAAAAGCCTTCAGAAAGATCGCCAGGCGCGCGCTGCCGGAGGCGCGAAGCCTCATACCGCGATCGATCAAGTCCCGAAGAACCGCACTGTGATTGGAGGCGCTACTCACGCAGATCCCTCCCCGTCAATTGGATGAAGACTGTCTCCAAACTCGGTTCCGTAATCTTCAGGTCGCGCAGGCCGAACCGCGCTGTCGCCTGCACCAGCTCGGGCAGCACTCCCTCGGAGGTGTCGGCGATCACCCGGAGCCCATCGGCAGTCGCCTCCGCGCTGGTTACATCGCTTCGCGCCTTTAGTGTAGTCACGACCGTATCGAGTCCTTCATGCGATTTGAGTTTCAGGTCGAAGATGTTTTGTGCGCCGAAAGTGGATTTGAGCTTCCCCGGCGATCCGAGCGCAAGTACGCGGCCGTAATCGATGATCGCCACCCGGTCTGACAGCGAGTCGGCCTCTTCCATGTAGTGCGTCGTCAACAGCACTGTGATTCCTTCTTTGCGCAGCCCTTCCACAGCCGCCCACATCGCCATGCGGCTCTGCGGATCGAGGCCCGCCGAGGGCTCGTCGAGAAACAGGACCGTCGGCCGGTGCGCGATGGCCCGGGCAATCTGCACCCGCTGCGCCAAACCGCCGGAGAGCGCCTGCGGATGCACATCCTTGCGCTCCGTCAAAAGAAACTGCTCCAGCAGTTCCAGAGAGCGGGCTTTTGCGTGACTGTGGCTGAACCCGAAGTAGCGGCAGTGAAAGTAAATGTTCTCGTAGACCGAGAGCGAGCGATCCAGCGTGTTGAATTGCGGCACCACTCCGATCGATCGCCGCGCATGAGCCGGGTGCTTGACGACATCGATGCCGTTGATGCGCACCGTTCCGCTGGTGGGCAGAGTCCGAGTGGTGGCAATCGAGATGGTCGTTGTTTTGCCCGCGCCGTTCGGACCCAGCAGCCCGAAGATCTCCCCCTGCCGCAACTCCAGGTCAATCCCGTCTACAGCCACCACTCGCAGCTTCGACTCGTAGACCTTCGTCAGCTTTTCAATTTCGACAATCAATCGATTCACCCGGCGGGGATTGGAGCTGTTTGCGCTGGTTTCAGAATATCGCACCGGCGTGGCGGGTACGCTCATGGTAACTGGCTGAGCAGCGTCCGCGCGGGCACCACGGTTGGCCTATGGGCACTGAAGCAATCTGCGGCCTCATAAGGCAGATTCATCACCGGTTGGAAGGCGTGCGGCGCCTTGATCTGTCCTTGGAAATAACCCAGCGAAGGTGCAATTGTCTTGTCGCTGAGCTTCACCTCGGCCAGGAACCAGGGCTTGCGATCCCGCACCGCAAGGAAGTCCAATTCGCGTTTCTGCTTGTCGCGCAGGTAACGAAGTTCATATGCGCCATAACCGAGGTCGGTCCAGCTCTCCACCGCCTTGAGCAGATGGCAGGCCACAAAGGTCTCTGCGCGGGCTCCATCGTCAGCCAGGCCGCTCCAGTCGCGCAAAAACCACTTTGGTTCTTTGCGTAGAGCCTTGGCGACATTGGTGAACCAGGGGCGGACAAGAATGCCATAATGCATTCGAGCCAGCAGATCTATCCAGCGCCGAACGGAATCGACCGAGGCCTGGATCTCATTGGCCAGGTTCGAGAAGATGAGCTGTTGTCCTGAGCGCTCCTCCAGTAACTGCATTAGTATCTCGAGAGTTCCCAGGTCGCGGATGGAAGCAGTTTCCCGCAGGTCCTCCCGGGAGAGTTGAGCAAGCCGAAGTGACCGCCAGCGCCGGGTGAAGCGGGTTTCGCGCCGCAAAAAGGGTTCCGGGAATCCTCCGTGCTCCCACAGCCCCTCCCAATCGGCGGCCGGCACTTCGGCGGGAACCTGAGGTCTGCCGGTTGGCAATCCCGTCCTTATGCACTCGCCTGCGCTCCATGGGTGCACGCGATACACCAGGTACCGGCCCATCAAACTGTCACCGCCGCGCCGGAAGATGTCCAGACGCGAACTGCCGGTCACCATCAGGTGTACCTTCTCGCCGTAGGTATCGAAAAAACCGGTAGTGGTGCAGTTTGGATTTTCGCAGAGTTGGCGGTGCCCGCCAACAGGCGTAGACTTCTGGCATGACGCAAACAGGTAAAGTCTGCCCCGAATGTGGTTACGAATTCCAAGGCAATGGATGGGACGGAATCGATGGCCACTGGCGAGCCAAACACGCTCACATCATGCGATACGAAGACGCGTGGCCGTTGCTCTCTGCTGGCACCTATAAGCCAAAGAGGAAACCGCGCGAGGACTTCAGCCAAGCCGCCGCGCGGATCGTCAGAGAAGCGACAGAGAAAGTTTAGGATGGGAGTTCCTTTGGCATGAGCAGCGGAAGCCTTTGTTGCTTACCAAAAAGACGATCCCATTGATCCTCAAACTGCTGTTTAGTGTCGGACAACTGCATGATTGTTATGTCTGCCGTCAACTGCCGGTCCAAATGAGGAATCCCCGTATCGACTGTTAAAAGTTGCCAAAGCTTGGCTCTTCGGTTGCCGTGCTCATTCTTCGGGAGCCTCAGTTTTAATTCGGCAAGTACCCCAGGTGGTAATGCCTCAAAGACATATTTGTTGATGAACTTTCCCATGTAGGGGGAGTGTTTCGTCTGCCCCGGCTTATATTCCCAACCCAAAATCCGATATGCCTCACGAAAGAATACGGGCGGGAATTTCGCCACAACCCATGGAATAAGCGTATCCGCAACGTACAGCTTAATGATGCGCTCCACATCTTGCCGAATTCTATCGTCTTGATACCCCGTGGCATCGTCTACTAGAGCGATGATTCCTCTGTTTGCGAAACCGTTCACTAGCGTGTCGCAGGCAGCGATGATGTGTTGGTACTGTGCATACACTTTCTTCGCGTGGCGAACCTCAGAATCAGTACCAGTGGCTAACTTCTTCGTGAGTGAATCATGCAGCTTCTGGTATACCTCGCACACCATCGGCAAGAGCAATGCATCATAGCCGACCGTTCGTTGGCCATTTCTCATCCGAAAAAGTATGGGGGTGGTCGACACCATTAATTCATCAGAAATGAATGGCTTAAGAGTTTCGGCGCTCAAAAAGAAGGGGAGGCCGTCGACAGTGCTAAAACCGCCAGTTCCGGCCTTTGGTGTCCGTGAACGTCCTAACGCAATAAGAAACGTACCCTGACTGATTAGGCGTTTGCCATTGGGAAGATTTGCCGCAACCAAGACTTTATCTCCAATTTGAAGCGGCCCGTCATGTGTGGCCTGTGGCATCTGAGAGCCCCACCTGGCATCAGCGGCCTTTTTAGCAATCTGCTTGCGCTCATGTGGCGAAAGGGCATCTCGCCTCGCCTGCCCGCCTTTTGACCCCTGCTTTTCTTCGTCTGCCATGCTATTCATCCTTTCAATGCTTACATTACGCCAAGTGCAAGAATGAGTCAACGATAAAATGCAAGCATAACAAATATATCATTTACATGCTTGCATATTAAGAGTACGGTTGCTTACATTATGAATCGACTCAGCACAACGAAACAGGCTCAAGTGGTATCGGCTCTAGTGGAAGGCGTATCCATCAATGCAACGTGCCGCATGACGGGCGTTGCCAAACACACGGTACTAAATCTGCTCCGCGATTTGGGTTGCGCTGCTGCTGCATTCCACGATTTCAAAGTAAAGAATCTTCGGGTTCGCCGTCTCCAATGCGACGAGATTTGGGCATTCGTGGGAGCCAAGCAAAAGAATGCTTCACCAGAGAAGAAAGATCAGGGATGGGGCGACGTGTGGACCTGGACAGCCATCGACGCCGATACCAAGCTTTGCGTTTCGTTCCTCGTAGGCGGACGCACAACGGGATGGGCCACAGATTTCATGCTTGACTGCCGGGAGCGCATTATCGGTAAACCGCAGATCACGACAGATGCGCACAAACCCTACTTGAAGGCTGTGGAAGAAGCCTTTGGCGGCGATGCTGACTATGCGCAGCTTCACAAGGTATTCGGCGCTTCAGACGAGCCAGAACACCGCTATAGCCCTGCATCCTGCATTGGCTGCGACATGAAGGTGGTAAGCGGCGATCCAGACCCAGCTCATGTCAGTACCAGCTATGTGGAGCGCCAGAACCTAACCATGCGCATGTCTATGCGCCGGTTTACCCGGCTGACAAACGGATTCAGTAAGAAACTGGAGAACCATGGTCATGCTGTGGCGCTCTATTTTCTCCACTACAACTTCTGCCGGGTCCACAAGACCCTCAGAGTGACTCCTGCGATGGAAGCGGGGCTTGCGGATCACGTTTGGACTCTTGAGGAGCTTATATCTCTTTTAGGGTTTTAGCCGGTTTTACTGGTTTTCCACATATTAACATCTGGTATTCTACTTGCTATTGCATTCAGAAAGGCTTGATAATTGGGTAGCTGTTCCCCTCGAAGGAGGCAAACGCACGAAAGCCCGTCACGCCAATGACGGGCTCCGCAGAGAATCACAATTCGAACGATTCGGGGTGCTACGACATCTCTTAAAGTAATCCTTAAATCACCCCTCGTCAACACAAATTTTCAGATGCAGTGGATATCCCTGCAATGAAAACCGCCCACCCCTGCGAAGAGGCGGGCGGCTCATGTGGTGGCAGTAGCTTAGCGGGCAAAGCGCGGGGTTGGTGCCCCCGTGTTATCGGTTCGAGACCGATCTGCCACCCCAATCAATTCGACGTGAATCTGACACTAAAGGCTCACGGCTGAGAGCGTCAATGCTGCTTCCTGTGTATAGAGTGGCAGTTGTCTGGAAATATCGGCAATTCCAAAGCAAACTTCAGACTGCACCACTACCAAAAAACCCTTGAGCAGCGTCTTCCACCGGGCAAACCTATACAATTCGTCTAAGGTGGCAAACGGCGGTTCCGCGCGCAATGTGTCCAGGCCGAGACTCTCCGCCAAAGCCGCCGGTCCGCGCAGCAGCGTTCGCCGATCGCCGGTGTTGTCCCAATTCTAATAATCGTGGCCCAGGGACCGGCAAACCCAGGTTTTACCCACCTGGCGCGGTCCCGTGACAAAGGCCATCTGACGGTGCAATTCAAAATGTTCGCGGAGAATTGCGGTATAGATGCGCGCTCGATCCATGAGGACCATTTTACGACGAATCGTAAAATAGCCCAGACCATTTTACGATGCATCGCAGAATGGTCCAATCCAAGAAGCGGCGAGATTGCCACAGTCTCAACGCCGGGATCCGCCCTGCACGCGGCCTGAAGAGAACTCTTTGCGCAAGGTCTAAAATAGCGCTCCGGGGTCGAGCGCTGAGGTCGCAGGCGCCGTCCTGAATTTGCGTTGCAATTTTTGACCGCTCACCGTTTTGTCGAGAATTCCCTCAACGAAAAATCCCGGAAACACAGGCAAATACGGCGGGGACCATTTTCACCATCGACAAAATGATTCCTTTTGTCGAGAGAGAAGCACGGCGGCGGCGGGAAAGGGCGTGTTTCCCGCCTTCATTCTGTGACTGACTCTTCAGGCGAGCATGCGCCTGATTTCAGCGGGACCGCGAGATGTCGCAAAACTTACCCTTTATGAGACGGTCCTGTTCTCTTATTCCACTCGAACGATTCCAAACAGTGTATAATAATCCTCTTCGCTGGAGGTTCCGCATGGACGGGAAATCATGGTGGACTGACGTCGAAACCTTTCTTGCCGAGAGGGATATCGACGAACTGGCAGAGTCAAAGATTACGTTCACCACCCACTGTTCATTCAGTTCCGACTTCATAGACCGCTGCCATTCCTTCGATCTGCGCTGTTTCCCTTACGTTACGTTTTACGTCGGGAGTGACAATGCGACATGGAACAACACCACGTTTAATGTCTACGAAGGGGTGGATTTCGGTAAACATAAGTTCTATGAAATAGACGCCTCCGGGAGCCCCAAGCCCTCGCCCTTTGGATCAAGCACAGGCGATGGCGTCGGGATAGTGTTGGACCCTTGCTTTATCACTTGTCCAAATGTTCTCGATTATCAAAACAAAATGGTAGAGTGGGTCGAATTGATAATGAAACGCGGCGCTGACGGGGTTTTTGTAGATAATTTATTCACCAGGGAGCCTTGCTTCGGAGCAAGACTGGGCATACATCCTCATACATTTCCCGACCCTGCTAATGCTGCTGACCCTTCCGCTCAAAATCAGGCCTTCGCCGCTCTACTTAAGCGTGTTCGGGAGGTGGTGAAAAAATACAAACCCGAAGGCCGGATTCTGGGTAATTCCGGCAACCCTCTTAATGTGCCACCTGAGTTTCAAGAATACATCGATTCCGACATGCTCGAAGGATATGTCTGCCTTTCGGGCGAACGGGTTCCGGATTGGCACGGAGTGACTTGGGACGTTGCGGGCCGGGAACTTCAGGCATACCTTGCTCGCAAGAAGCAAATTCTGGTCATCAGCCAGATTGCATTAAATTTACCGTCACAGATCGCTGAAGACACGTTTCTGTGTTACGCGCGCGCGCGCCTCGCAGGCTTTATATGGACGTCCAACGTTCCGACCACCGCGAGTAATAGCGTACGGAATTTATTCTCGCTTCGTCTGGGAGAACCGCTTACGGAAGAACAGACCGACTCAGCCTCCGGCATCGACTATCGAGTTTTTTCACGCGGCTTGGTCGCGGTTAATCCCGATACGGCGAATGATAAAGTCCTCACCGTCCAACCGCCAATAATGGGAAATACTTTTGTCGACGTGTTTTCAAACGATACCACCAGTGTCCTGGCCGTTCCAAAGTATTCTGGGCGGGTATTTCTCTTTGGCGCGAGCGTCGATTTTGGCCAAGGCATCCTGACACCGTAAGGTGTTGGGCGCGATTCGACCTGTCAATGGCGAGTGGCGCAGGTCTGAATAATCGATGTGAGGGTGCCCCAGGTCTCGCCTTTGAGACCTGGGTTTCCGCAGCGCGACATTTCCCGTTTTGCACCAAGCTTCGGGTCCGCGATCAGTTCCGAAACTTACCCTTTGTGAAACAGCTAACTACGCCAATTCAAGACGCTTGAGTTTGATACGGTCGCGGCGCACCTGTGCAAGGTCGTATTGCGCCTGTTGCACAAGCCAGCCTTCTTCGCTTCCGCCGAAAACCTTCGACAGTCTCACGGCCATTTCAGGCGATATGCCGCGCTTTTCGTTCACCTGTTCGGAAAGCGTGTTGCGCGTCACGCCAAGAGCTTCGGCGGCGTCCTTAATCGTCAAGTCCAAAGGCTCGATACACTGCCGCAAAACCACACCTCCGGGATGGGGTGGGTTCTTCATCGTCATGGTTCGTTCTCCCTGTTTAGTGGTAATCGACATAATCAACGTTCTCGGCCGGGTTCACCATGCCTCGCTTTCGAGACATGGGAAGGCGGAATCTGAACATGCCGAAAGAACGAGGCTGCCCATAGTTCGAGTTCGCAGACATCGAGTGTACCGCGTTCCCACGAGCCACATTGCAGATAATTACCCTCACCAGGCGCACAATGGAATTGGAAGAGTGTGCGCAAAGATCAGCGAGCCCTCCCGGAGCCTGAAGACATGGAGATGACAACTGCAACCAAGAGCGCTCACAAAGACCGCCAGGCATGGCAAATTCGCCGATGCGGAATCGAATGATTACATCCCCCATGCGGTGAGTTTGAGCACAAAATGTAACTTTCTAAGCCAACATTTCGAGCTGATTTATTCGTTCAAACCTAACAAAACAAAACACCTAGATTCGAAATTGTACTCCACTTCGAGTTTTTCGATTTTCGACTGTGAAGCTGTGGAGCGATTCCAACTCGTCCATTCTCATGGACTTAGAGGAAGTGGTTCCACAGACGCACAATAACTGTGATCCTGTGGAACCGTGACATGCTCCGCAACCACCACAAAATAAGCAGCTTAAATCGAAAATTCAAACACCTCGCAGAATCTGCGAATCTGTGGAACTGTGCCGCGCTCTACAACTGAATCTTCACCGGCCAGGTCTTCCAGATATCCGCGCAGTAGTCCCGGATCGACCGGTCGGAGGAGAACTTGCCGATCCGCGCCACATTCAGGATCGACATCCGCGTCCACTCTTCTGAGTTCTTGTAGGCCTGGCTCACGCGGTCCTGGCAGTCGATGTAGGCCTGGTAATCGGCCAGCAGCATGTAGTCGTCGCTGTTGAGAAATGAACTTACCAATGGCTCGAACAGGGCCTTGTCACCGTGCGAAAACTCACCGTTTGAAAGCGCGCCCAGCACCTCGCGGATTTCGGCGTTCGAATTGTAGATGTCGCGCGGATGATAGCCCTCGCGCTTGCGCTGCTCCACTTCGGGTGTGGTGAGGCCGAACAGGAAGAAGTTATCCGCGCCTACTTCTTCGCGAATCTCGATGTTTGCGCCATCCAGCGTACCGATGGTGAGCGCGCCATTCATGGCGAACTTCATATTGCCGGTGCCCGAGGCTTCCTTGCCGGCCAGTGATATCTGCTCGCTCAGGTCGGCGGCGGGATAGACGCGA
>JBEKZG010000299.1:0-5273 GCA_049510095.1 Occallatibacter sp. | reverse complement strand
TGCGGCCTGGATGGCGGTGGGGAGAATGCGGACGATATAAGAGCCGCCGGAGTTGAGAGTCTCAACCTTGGCGTGCGCGATATCGAAGCCGGTTACGCGGAATCGTTCGTTGCTGAAGAGCAATGCAAGAGGCAAGCCGACATAGCCCATCCCGACGATGCCAATGCGGGCCTCGCGGGTTTCCATTTTGAGTTTGAGCTGAGCTGCCCGGTCGGGGGAGGCCGTAGTCATGCCCTTGATTGTAAGACCTGAGGTGCAAGGACCTGTGTGCCTACTAGTATCCTGCTAAGAGCGGCCTAGGGCGCGCAGGCATCGTTGACGGGTGGAGCGGGAATTGGCGAAGTACCTTGTAACCGGAGTGGCGGGATTCATCGGGCGGTCGATTGCGGCTGCGCTGCTGGCGCGAGGCGAGTCTGTGCGCGGAATCGACAATTTTCTGACGGGCAAGCGGGCCAATCTGGCCGGACTCGCGGCGATGGAATTTATGGAAGGCGACCTGACGCGGCCGGCAGATTGCGCGGAGGCCTGTGCCGGCGTAGAGATTATCTTTCACGAAGCGGCGCTGGCGTCGGTTCCGCGCTCGGTGGCCGATCCGGTGGCCACCCACGTGAATTGCGTGGATGCGACGCTCAACCTGCTGGTTGCCGCGCGCGCATCGGGGGTGCGGCGCGTGATTTACGCGGGTTCTTCTTCCGCTTATGGAGATACGCCAACCCTTCCCAAGCATGAAGGGATGATGCCGAATCCGATCTCGCCGTATGCGGTTGCGAAGCTGGCCGGCGAGCAGTATTTGCGCGTCTTTGCGCGAATATACGGGCTGGAGACAGTGGTTCTGCGGTACTTCAATGTATTTGGCCCGTACCAGGACCCAAGCTCGCACTACTCCGGGGTTCTGGCGATCTTCTGCCGCCGGATGCTGGCTGGCCAACAACCGACGATCTACGGGGACGGTGAGCAGAGCCGGGACTTCACTTACATCGACAATGTTGTCCATGCCAATCTTCTGGCCGCTGAAGCGCCGGGGGAGAAAGTGTCGGGGAAGACGATGAACACGGCAACGGGACAGCGCATTACGCTGAATGAAACGTTTCGGATTCTCTGCGAGCTGACCGGGTATGAGGGGAAACCGGCCTACGCGGATGGGCGAGCGGGGGACATTCGTGATTCGCTGGCCGATATCGGGCTAGCCGGCGAACTGCTTGGCTATCGTCCGATTGTCGATTTTCGGGAGGGGCTGCGACGGACCGTGGAATGGTACCAAAGCTGCGACGCGGAATCTTAATACCGAAGAAAATACACTGGTTTCTTCTGTCATTTTCATCTGTGACGCAACTCACCAACTATCCAGCCGCGTTCTGGCACACTTCGAGGGTCTCCCTCCGAGGAAACTGCACAACCGGAAAGGCTGGGAAAGCCCGAACCGAGGGGGTATGGGACTGAGGTTCCCGCTCCTTGCCAGTCGCGACCGAACACCAGACCGATTCGTCGGGCGAGCCCGAAATGCGGCAAGGGGACGCCGCCGGCCGCTACAGCTCATCGACCTCATTTCGCGCACTTTGGGAGGTTCTGTTCCGGCGCCGCCAACTAGTTGTATCGATGGTGTGTGGACTGCTTCTGGCTTGCCTTTTGTATTGCCTGATCGCTCCCAAACAATATGAAGCGACCGCAAAGGTCATGCTGCGCACTTCGCCGGCCTCCTCGCTCAACCTCGACCCATCGCAGCCGACCGCTTCGGGGTCGGTGCTTACCGGGCCGCTGCAACAGGAAACACTGGCGAACGTGTTTCGCAGCGATCAATTGGCCTGGAGAGTGATCACGGAGCTGAAGCTCTATCAGGTCACTGCGTTCATGGGAGATTTTTCGTACCGGTATCCCGGATTTCATCCGGAGGCTCCGGCTGCGGACGCTCCGGCCTATGCCGGTGCGCAGACCTATACCGAGGCGCAGGCGTGGCTGTTGGAGAGATTTCACCGGCGGCTGAACGTGCAGACTCTTCCGCGCACGATGCTGATACAGATTCGATTTCGCAGCAGGGATGCGGTTCTGTCGGCCGCGGTGGTGAATGCGCTGATTCGAGCGTACGGCGAACAGGAGAGCGAGGCGCGCATCCAGGCTACGGGACAAGCGTCGGAGTGGGTGGGCGGACAGCTCAAGGACCTGAAGACGCGGGTTGACGAGGACGAACAGCGGCTGTCGGCGTTCCAACGAACCCATGGCCTGCTCAGCACCCCCGAAACACTGGCAAACGGGCAGACGGGCGAGAACCAGCATACGGTTGCGCTGATGGAGATTGACGAGCTGGGAGGTCAGTTGGTGGCGGCAACGAGCGATCGCATTCTGCGCGAAGCGGAATATCGATCGGCCTCTCAGGGCGACCCCGAACTGGTGGGTGCTACGGATCCCAGGTTGCAAGGCGAAGGCAACAATTTTTCTACCGCCCTGCTCGAGCAGATTCGCGCACGCCGCAGCGCGCTGGAACAGGAACTGGCTCAATTCAGCACGGAACACGGGCCGAGCTTTCCGCGGGTGGTGGAGATTCGCGGCGAATTGCAGGATCTGGACCGCCAGAAACATTCGGAGGACGCCAAGCTTGTTGAGCGTTTCCATAGTGCATGGCAGACGGCGGCGGACCGGGAACAGCTCGTCCGCAAGAACCTGGACGAGCGGACTGCTGAAGGCATGAAGCTGAATCAAGCGGCGCTGCAATACGCCGTGATGCGGGAAGAAGCCGGCCGCAGCCATGAACTCTACATGCGGGTGAAGGAGAAAGTGGACGAGGCGGGGCTTTCCGCGGGCATTGAAAACTCTGCGATTGCGGTGGTTGACTTTGCGCGTCAGCCGGTGAAACCTGTTGCGCCGGACCTGTTGCTGTATATGGCCATCACACTTTTTGCAGGAGTCTGGTTGGCGGCGGGAGTAGCTTTGCTGCTTGAATCGCTTGGGAAGCCTGAATCAAAGGCTTTGGTTGCGCTGCTGGCGTTGGCGCTTGCATGTGGTATGGCGCGCGGACAGGCGCCCACGCCAAGCACCTCCGGTTTGCCCACGGGAGTGGCGCAGACTCCGCAGACTAAGGAGACGCGCAACACGCCCGATCCCAAGGAAGCTCCGGCGGTATGGAATCAATCGGAGGGGGTAATTCCGAAAGGGACGCAGCCGGTGGCCGCGCAGGTTACAGCTCTCATGTCCGCACCGATCGGCCCCGGAGACTTGCTGGAGATCTCGGAATACCGCACGCCTGAGTTTCACTCCGCTGTGAGAGTCTCCGCGGCGGGTGCGGTGACGCTGCCGATGGTCGGCGAGGTGCGCGTCGAGGGCCTGGACGATCAGGCTGCCGCACATGCAATTGAAACGGTGCTGGTGGCCAAAGGAATGCTGCTGCATCCCCTGGTTTCGGTGGTGGTGACAACGTCCGCGGGGCAGGACATCAGCATGCTGGGCGAGGTTGTGCGGCCTGGAATTTATCCCTACGCAATGCACCACCGGCTGCTGGATGCTATCTCGCAAGCTTCCGGCGTTGCACCCGGCGCGGGACGGCTGGTGAACATTATTCATCGGAATGAGCCGAATGCGCCGCAGCGGGTAGCGCTCGATCCGGATGGAATCGACCCCCGCTCCGAGCACAACCCGGAGCTTAGTCCCGGCGATACAGTTGAGGTGAGCCGCGCGGGTCTGGTGTACGTGGTGGGCGATGTGATCCGGCCGGGAGGATTTCCTGTGGACCCGGTGCAGGGACTTACGGTGGTGCAGGCGCTCACCCTTGCATGGGGGCCGACACAGAATGCCGCTGCTACGAAGGCGGTGCTGATCCGCGAACAAAAGGGCGGGCGGACGATGACCACCTTGAACCTGAAGAGGATGTTGCGCGGCCAGGACCCCGACCAGGCGATCCGCGACCGCGACATTTTGTTTGTACCAGACTCGATGGCAAAGAACCTGTTGAACAGGTCGTTGGAGTCGGCGATCCAGTCGGCGATCGGGGTGAGCATTTACTCGGGACTTGTTTACTCGCAGAGGTATTAGTCGATGCGGAAGATTGCCTGGGTTCTGTTGCTGATTTTCGCCTTTGCGATTCCATGGGAGAACTCCCTGGACTCCGGCGAACCGCTGGGCAACGTCGGCAGGATTACCGGCTTGCTGTTGCTGCTGGTGGCGGTTCCCGCCATTCTGCAGGCGGGACGGGTGCGCACTCCGGGCCTGATGCAATGGCTGGTGCTGGCGCTCTTCGTCTGGTTCTGCTGCTCGTATTTCTGGACGGTCGAGCCAAACGCAACACTGGAGAAAATTCGGGGTTATTTCCAGGAAATGATGCTTGTCTGGCTGGTGTGGGAGTTTGCCGAGAGCCCACTCGATCTGCGCGCTTTGCTGCGGGCGTTCGTGGCCGGGTCCTGGGTGCTGGCATTGCTGACCCTGGCCAATTTCAGTTCGTCCGCCGCAATTGCCGAGGGGCAGATCCGGTTTGCCGCGACAGGACAAGATCCTAACGATGTGGCGCGGTTCCTGGACCTTGGGTTTCCGCTGGCGGCCTTGCTGCCGAATGGTGAAGAGCGCTGGCTCGGGAAACTGCTGGCGCTTGGCTATCTGCCGGTGGGGCTGGTTGCGGTGCTGTTGACGGCTTCACGGGGAGGGGCTCTGGCGGCGCTGGTTGCCTTGGCGGGTTGCGTGATTTTGTTGATGCGCGGCCACGCTAGATGGGTGATCGCCGGATTATTCGCACTTCCCGCGATCGTAGCGGCTCTTTGGTTCAGTGTTCCGCATGAAACATTTGAGCGCCTGGCGACGATTCCGGAGCAAGTTCAAAGGGGTGATCTGAACCAGCGGATCAACATCTGGAGCGCGGGCTGGGACGCCTTCTTGCGCACACCGCTGTTTGGCTCGGGAGCCGGCTCGTTTGTAAGTGCGGCAGGACTGAACTCGATTGATACGGCGCACAACACCGCACTTTCAATCCTGGTAGGTGGAGGACTGTGCGCCTTCTTTCTGGCAGTGACGGTTGTGGCGGCGGCCGCGCGGGCAATGATGAAAACCCGAGGGGCGCTGAGACTGGCGCTGGCGACTGCGCTGCTGGTTTGGGCGATTACGTCACTGGTTGCCACGGTTGAGGAGAGCCGGACAACGTGGCTGCTGTTGGGGATGATTGCGCTTGCCGGGCGGCTTGCTGTGGAAGATCCGGTTCAACTTGAGGCGTGCTTTGTTTCCGCATCACGCGAGCCGAGATATGCAATGGGATGCGACCCTATGCCGGAGGCCGGCCGATGATCGGGCAAACATGACGG
>JBEKZG010000298.1:0-5280 GCA_049510095.1 Occallatibacter sp. | reverse complement strand
CCTTCACGCGACGCCCAAGTCTTTTCTTCGCCCATGTCATGCAGCAGCGATGACATCGCCTCGCTGCGCCAGGGTATGACCGGCGCACCATTCGGCACGGATTCCAAGACATTTGCACACGCTGTCGAGTGCGATGCGAAACGGTCATTTTCGATGAATTCAGGGATCGAACCGTCAACGTGTAGCGACCCGCCGATAACCTCAGCATCTACCGATTTTTCCGCAGCGATGACGAGTTGAGGTTTTGCGTGATCGGCGCCACGGCCCCAGCCCTCCCAGAGACGCGGCACACGTGGATCGAGGGTAATGGCATCGGGTGCTGGCCGCGTCAGCCCCTTCACATATTCCTGAAGGTCGTCCATATTCAAGCCCGGCGAACATAGGAAGCTGGCGTCAAAAAAGCCTTGGTTGGGTGGTGTGAAGGGTCTATACACGTCCTTTACGAACTGCTCGCAATACTCGGTAAGTTGCGGCGCGAGCGAAACAGGCAACGGGCGAATTGGCCAGCCGAGCGCGCGAAAGTTCCAGTAATCGATGAGATCGTATGGCGAAGTCTCATCCATATAGAACATTTTGGCGTCGAGCATGTAATTCTGGCGGCGCGTTTGCGTCCCGTCAATCGTCACACGAATCGGATACACGTATTTCTGGTTGAATAGCTTCGGAAACTCGACTGGCACGAACAGCTCGCGCTTACCGTTGAGTGCGCCGAGATACATGTCTGCCACTGGTTTCAATTCGGGCGTGTCAGGAATGTGACCAAAGGTGGCGGCAAAGAACAAATCGAAGCGTTTTGTTTTGCAGGCAGGAATGACCACTTCTGGCGGGTGTCGAAGCACAAACTTGTAGGTCGTGTTGTAAAGCTCGTCGCACACGCTCCGCAGATCGATGCCGATTTTGCGTCGCCCCTGATCGTCAACGGCCAGAATATCTTGGTAGGAGATAACCCGCGTTTGCGAGAACTCAAGGCCAGTTGCGGCGCCTGCCTTCATTTCTACTAGAAAATCAGGCTGGAAGGCTTCGATCAGGCCCTTCCGCATATCGAGTGCGACTGGTGTTCTGAAGTAGGGGATGCGATATCGCCTTGGTACACCCTTGAAGACCGGAATGACGAAATTATAAGCGCCGCCCCAAAGAGCAGAATTCAACTCGAAGACACTCTTGAGGCTCGCTTTGTCACTGGGCTCGACAAGAAAGCAAAACGGAGCGGCCGAACCCTCACGGTTGATTTGTCCACAGAGGTTTACTCCGGTCAATCCATTATATGACCGACACAGAAACACCCCATTGATAGGCAGCTTGCTCACGAGCGTGCGTCCTTCCTGATGAATTGCTGTTTCCGAATTACCCCCAAAGAGCTGCGATACTGCGGATCCTAGATTGCACTTTTCAGTTCGGGATCAATCGTTGGACCGGTTTTCGAGCCTGCATTAGTAACGCCAATATCGCCACGAGGGATGCTTGATTGACACATACAAGTAGGAAACGGGCTATTGGGAGACTGGGATATCTGAGCCTATCGATTCTGGACCTGCCAGAGTTGGGTTTCCATGGCTGGGATCAGGACAAGATGAACCGGTCGGCGGAGCGGAAACGGTCGACGAACTCGCCGACCTGCACAAGTGGCTGATTGAGCAACGCGACAATGCACGTCAAGAAAACGGTGATCCACGAGCGTAACCGGGATCGGTCGATACCTGGAGGGTCTATGTGCAATGTGCGGATGATTCGAACGGAGCCCGGCCTTGTATCGATTCCCCTGGAGAAAGCCGTCTATTGTCAGAACTGCACGATGGTCTCGTCCTCGGCCCGGCAGCGGTGCGGTCTCTGCGGGTCGGAAAGGATCGTCCGAATGGCTCCTTTGATCACAGAGCCGTGGGACCCAGGTCCGGTTCCGGCGCTTGCATTGGCCGCATAGCAAACAAGCGCTGCGAGACGCGGTTTGATGTTCGGCGATTATGCGTGGATTGACAAGGATTCCATTGGATATCGGCGCCCTGCCGAAAGTCAGCCCAAGAGTCGACAGAATTGGGTCAACCCTCTCCAATTCGAGCTATGGTGCTCTTCCTGACACTTCAGCCAGGCTCCATGCTGGGGCCTCACGGAACAGCTTGTTGGAACCGTAGGCCGTCTGCGTTCCTCGGCGTTGGTGTCATTCGTAGCGCTCTGTGGTACAAACATTTCACGATTGTCCATGCCGAATTTGAGGCAGGTTTCATGTTCACTCCAGAAGAATTGCGGCAAGCCAAGGTCTTTACCTGTCTCGACGAAGCCGAATGCGCTCGGTTGGCGCATACTATCGCCGATGTGCGGCTTGAGCAGGGAGAATGGCTTTTTCGGGAGGGCGCGCCCGCCACGTTCTATGTGCTTCTGGAAGGCCGTCTGAGAATTGTTTTGGATGTTCACGGAAAGCAGACCGAGTTTCCGGAGCAGGAATTCAAACAGGGCGATTTCTTTGGTGAAGTTCCCCTTCTCATGGGTACCCCGACCTTCGGTTCGCTGCGAGCCCAAACCTCGTGCCGCATCGCGCGCCTTGATAAGCAGCAGTTTCATCACTTGATTCAGGACTCAGAAGAGGCCCGCAGCCTCATTCTGAAGACGCTGGGTGAACGGCTTTTGCTGATCCAGCAGCGTTCTCTCTCCTTACCAACGGCTCGGGTGCACATCTTCGGCCGCAACAGGGATGAGGATTGCCATAACGTCCGCGCATTTCTTTCAGCGAACCGTATTCCTTACGAATGGGTTGACCGGGACCGCTATCCGGAACGAGTGCCTGCCGGCGTCTCCGACGATCCTGATTGTCCCGCCGTAACTGTTGACGGACAACTTTTCATTGAGCCACCGACAACGAGGCAGGTTGCGGATGCCTTGCGGCTGCAGACCAAGCCCGAATGCGATAGTTACGATGTGGTGGTTGTGGGGGCGGGACCGGCCGGTATGGCCGCCGGCGTTTATGGAAGTTCTGAAGGGTTGAGGGTGCTGGTTGTCGAGCGCTGTGCAGCAGGCGGGCAGGCAGGTACATCGTCCCGCATCGAAAATTATCTGGGATTTCCTGAGGGGATCTCAGGGGAAGACCTGACTGGGCGCGGGTTTAAACAGGCGATCCAGTTCGGCGCGGAAGTTGCGCTGACGCGTTCGATTGAAAAACTTACTCCCTCGGGAGAAGGCTATGTGTGCGAGTTGGACGGAGGCCAGTCGGTTTCCGCGCGGGCTGTGGTGTTGGCCACAGGTGTGGACTGGCGCCGCCTGCATGCGAAGGGTGAAGATCGCCTATTGGGACACGGCATATTTTATGGAGCGGCGCGCCACGAAGCGGCCAATGTAGTCGGCAAGAAGGTCTTCATCGTAGGAGGCGGGAATTCAGCCGGACAAGCTGCCATGTTTTTGTCGAGCTATGCGGCTCAAGTAAATATGCTGGTGCGGGGCGATGGGCTCAAACTCAGCATGTCGCAATACCTGATTGACCAGATTGCATCGAAGTCCAATATCAAGGTGCTTCCTCATGCCCAGGTTATTTCTGTTGAAGGCGAAAACTATCTGGAGCGAATTGAGGTATGCGTCAACGCACCAATTGAAATGGAGAATATTAGCTGGCATGAGGCCGACGCCTTGTTTGTGATGATTGGAGCCGATGCCTGCACGTCATGGCTACCGAGCGATTTGGAACGCGATCCACGCGGCTATATCTGTACAGGCCGCGACCTCACCACATGGAAACTCGATCACCCCCCGTTTCCGTTGGAGACAAGCCTGCCTGGCGTGTTCTGCGCCGGAGATGTACGCCATAACTCCATCAAACGAGTATCGAGTGGCGTAGGCGAGGGCAGCATGGCCATCGCCTTCATCCATCAATACCTGGCTTTGTAGAAGGCTTATTGTTGGGCTCTGCTTATCGCCCGATTGCTAGGTTGGCGATGTCGCTGGCGGTGGAGCGAGCGATATCGGGACAGATGGCCGGCAAGAGGATCTCGATGCCGTGACAGGCACCCATCATTTGGCGGCAACGCGCCGAAACCCCGCTATCCATCAGAAGCCTGTAGAAGGCAATGCCCTCGTCGCGCAACGGATCGCACTCGTTGATGCTGATGACCGTTGGCGGCAGGCCTTCGACATCCTCTCGGGTGGCAAAGCTGGGCCACGCAAGGGGATTGCGGGAGTTAAACGCTTCGATTCCATAAGCCATGGTGGCGCGGTTGTCCTGGAAGTCGAGCACGATGCCCTCATTCTCGATGGAAGACGGGTACTGAGTCTGCGGCCATTCACCGGCGATGTAAGGGCACAAGGAGTAGATGCCCTTGATCAGGCCGAGTTCACAATCCTTCTTCAGCTTCATGCCAACGGCGAGAACCAGGTTGCCGCCGCCGCTCTCACCGGCGAGGATGATGCGCTTGGGATCGATGTTGAGGGCGGTTGCATTGGCGTGCGCCCACTTGAGGCCCGAGATGCAATCGTTCAGTCCCGCAGGAAATGGAGCAATTTCCGGTACTTCGGAAGGGTGCACAGAGTTGCGGAATTCAACCATGGCTACCGCGACGCCGTTGGCGGCAATCATGCAAGCCCAGGTCTTGTAGTTGCCCTCAAAGCAGGAACTCATCTCCATGCGGCCACCGTGGATGTAGTAAACGCAAGGCAGAATCTCACTGTTATCCGGCCGGACATATCGGATCTTGATGGTGTTTCCGTCGGGTGCGGAGGTGAGGGTCGCCAGTCATTACAGACGGCGAGCAGACTAAGTCCAACTTCGCCACCTATCCACTTGCCGGCCTGACAAATCGTGCGCTGGATGGAGTAATAATCCCGTTTGCAGACGGGCATACGCGCCAGTTGCCACGTCTCACCGCGGCGCCGTTCCGCTATGGCGTACACGCTTCCACCTACCTCAACGCTGCTCGTGCTTATACTCATCTCCCAATCAAGCAAGCCGTGATTTCGGCTTCGGCGCTCAGCTTGTTGTACCCAGCAGAATCGATTTCAGGTTACTCACGCGAGGAGTTTCTAGCGGATTTGACCAGTGAGGCGGAGTCCGACATTCGAGGAGCACTCGATGCCGGAGCGGCCAGTGTGCAAATTGACTTTACCGAAGCGAGACCCTCTCTGAAACTGGATCCTTCCGGCGGGCTGCTGCGAAGCTTTATTGCTCTCAATAACGAGGTTCTTGAGTATCCGTATGAGCAACGCATGCTATTCCGTCGCTGAATTTGGTGTTGCACTGGAGTTATGAGCGAAGCGGGAGTGGTGCGGAGGCGTCGGAGCCGGGCTGAGGTGGACGCCTTGGTTGCG
>JBEKZG010000297.1:0-5299 GCA_049510095.1 Occallatibacter sp. | reverse complement strand
TTTTTCCCCAGAAAAATGCTTCGATTTCGACACCCTTCAGGGAAATTCTAGTGCAACAAACGCCGCTTTTCATCTGGATTTATAGGTGTTTTGTCGGTTTTTCAGGATCGACTAGATTATTCTCGAGCCGGATTTCCAGGCAATCAAGCCGTTCGGACCTCATCACAAGAAGCTCCGGGCAGCTTTTTCTTGTGGTTCAGTAGACCTGGACAAGTACCTGAAGGAGCGAGCCACACAGGATATCGATCGGCGAACTTGTGCTGTGTACGTACTCTTGGCCGAGGATCGAATAGCTGGCTATTACACCCTTTCGGCCGACAATATCGATGCCAGAGATCTCCCCGAGGGCATTGTCAATCAATTGAACCTGCCGCGATATCCATACATCGGGGCAACGCTCATCGGCAGGTTGGCGAGGGATTTGTCTTATAAGGGGCGGGGCGTTGGGGAGCTCCTCCTGGTAGACGCTCTTCATCGATCCCTTTCCATGAGCCGGAATATTGCGTCTGCTGCCGTGGTGGTGGATGCCAAAGACGAAAATGCCCACCAATTCTACGTGGGCTTCGGGTTCATCCCATTCCCTGACTCTAAAAAGAGGCGTCTCTTCCTCCCCATGGCCACAATCGAGAAGATTTTTACTTGCTGATCGATGCTGATGGACTCGATGCCATCGGAGAAATCAGGCGTCAATAACCCTTAAGCTCAACAATAGCCTTAAGTATGCTCTCCGGCTGCGGCAGAATCGCATCCTCCAGCACCGGCTGATAAGCCACAAAAGTATCCATCGACCCAATCCGCCGCACCGGCGCATCCAGCCACTCAAAAAGCTCATCGGCAATCCGCGCGGCAATCTCCGCCCCGTAGCCCCAGCTCAGCATGTCTTCGTGCGCCACAATCACCCGGCTCGTCTTCTTGATCGAGGCAGCAATCGCTTCCCAGTCGTAGGGATTCAGCGTCCGCAAATCCAGAATCTCAACCTCAATACCCTGCGCATGAGCCTTCTGCGCAGCCTGCAAGGCACGCGGCACAACCGCGCCATAAGTAATCAGCGTGATGTCTTTTCCGGCCCGCACAGTCTTTGCCTTCCCAAATGGAATAGCAAAATCCGGCCCCGGATACGGTGCGCGCCCATAAGTCTCGCGGTAAAGCCGCTTGTGCTCCAGGAACAGCACCGGATCGTCGCACCGGATCGCCGTGCGGAGCAACCCATTGGCATCAAGTGCATTCGAAGGAAACACCACCCGCAGCCCGGGAATGTGCGTAAACATGCTCTCGCCCGACTGCGAGTGATAAATCGCGCCGCCCGTGAGGTACCCGCCAATGGGCACGCGAATCACCGCCGGCGAGGCCCACACGCCGTTTGAACGCCAGCGCATCACCGAAAGCTCATTGCGAATCTGGTGCATGGCCGGCCAGATGTAATCGAAAAACTGGATCTCCACCACCGGCTTCATCCCGCGCGTCGCGTAGCCAATCGCCCGCCCCACAATATTCGCCTCAGCCAGCGGCGAATTGAACACGCGCTCCGAACCGAATTCAGTCTGCAGCCCCGCGGTCAGCTTGAAGACCCCGCCCTTGCCCTTCACTTCGGCCAGCGCTGCCTCGCGGCTCGCGTCCGCCACGTCCTCGCCATAGACCACGATGCGCGGGTCGCGCTGCATCTCGTCGTGCAGGCAGTTATTGATCAAGTCGGCCATCGTCCGCGGATCGCTGCCCTTCGCGCTGCCGGCCTTGCCTCCGCCGGTCGAACCCGGCGCAAGCGCCTCCTCTGTGGCAAAGGTTGAGCTAGTCGGATCCAGGCTCTCGGAATACACATGCTCGGTGATGCTCGCAATCGCAGGCAGCGGAGCCTCCAGCGCCCGCTCGGCGGCCTCGGCGGCTTCCCGGTCCAGCCGCTGCTCCAGTTCGTTAATCTCATCTGCCGTAAGAATTCCCTCACGCAACAGCCGCATCTGCATCTTCGCCAGTGGATCGCGCAGCGCGTCTGCCTCGCGCTCGGCCTTTGAGCGGTACAGCTTGTCGTCGTCCGAACCCGAATGGGAATACGGCCGTACGCAGTGTCCGTGCACAAACGCCGGCCCATGTCCGGCCCGGCAATGCGCCGCTGCGGCCTGAAAGGCCAACAGGCAGGCCTCTGGATCGGTTCCGTCCACCTCGGCAAAATGGAAATTCGGAAAGTTCGCCACCAGCCGCGAGATATTCCCGCCCGGCGTGTTCACCTCAACCGGAACACTGATCGCGTAGCCATTGTCCTCAACGCAGAAAATCACAGGAAGCTTCTGGTTCGAAGCCGTGTTGAGTGCTTCCCAGAACTCACCCTGCGACGTCGATCCGTCCCCCAGCGAAGTGAACACCACCTCGTCCCCGTGAAACTCCACATCATGGAAAGCCCGATAATCCCCATCCCTCTTGGCCGCCGCCTCAGGATGCCGGCTGAAGTACCGTCCTGCCTCCGCGCAGCCCACCGCATGAAGCAGTTGCGTAGTGGTTGACGATGAAGTACTCACGATGTGCAGCGGCCTGCTGCCCCAGTGCGTCGGCATCTGCCGTCCGCCGCTCGCCGGATCGGTGGCCGCGCCCACAGCCTGCAGGAACATCTCCGTCGGCGTGACACCAAGCGCAAGAACTAAAGCCCGATCGCGATAGTAAGGGAAAAACCAGTCGTAGCCCGGCCGCAAAGCCAGCGCCGCCCCAACCTGCAGCGCCTCGTGGCCCGCACCCGATACCTGGAAGTAAATTTTCTGAAGACGCTTCAGAAGAATTTCGCGGTCGTCGATGCGGCGTGAAAGGTACATCAGCCGGTAGATCTCGATCATTTGCTGGGTGCTCAGGCCACCTGAGGCGGCAGCCGTCTCGGGCTCGCGAGCACTGGAAACTGCCAGTTCCATCCCCGTCACTCCCAGAAAACCAATTCCCGTAAAACCAAAACCTGATTGTAACAACTCGGCCCGGTCCCGAACAGGAGCCAAGCCGCATCGCGGCATGTACCTGAAAATCTGCGGCTCCGCGCCCTATCGCATCACAGGCGCAGGGGGCGGCAGGTAGGACGGATTCGGTCCAACCGGTGTACTCATCTTCTCCTTCACGCTGTGCGCCAGCTTCTCAATTGTCCCCAGTTTGTGCAGTTGGTCGGCAGTCAGCGATTCGGGGCTCTCCCTGCTGATCTCTGCATTCAACTCGCCCACCAGCTTCAGCAGCTTGTTGGTGTCCGAGATCATTGCCTTTTGCCGCATCGCATTCAGCGCGCGGAACCGCCTCTCCGCGTCCAGTTGATCGGGACCGCCCAGATCCTCCAGGCCCCCTCCGATATGTTGGCCAATCGGCTGGTCCAGCGGAGGACGCGAAACTCCAGGAATGGTTTGCGCCGCGCATGGTTTTGTCACGACCAGCAGGACCAGAGCCAATCCCAGCAGCAGGCCTGCTCCCACTCCTGGCCCGCGTGCGCAGGTCTTCAAAATACGCTTACCTTCATGCCGTTGCTCACACATAGCGAACCATCCTCAAACCACATAGGAATTGCGGCACTTGGATTTTCCTTGCTCAAGCTGCCGGTCGCGCTTCTAGCCCGGACCTACCGAGAGCTTCATCTTCTCCTTCACATCGTGAGCCAGCTTCTCAATCTCATCGGCTTTCCGGATAACGTTGAGAGACAGAGTGTCCTTGTTGGTTTTGTCCACCTCCGTCTTCAGGTCGGTGGCCAGTTTCAACAGCTTCGCGCTGTCGCTGGCTATTTGCTTCTTCCTCTCCGCGTTGGCTTCCTCAAAGCTCTTGTCTTTCGCATTTTGCCCGTTGATATCGCTCTGCGCGTTGGCATCCGGTATACGCGTAACTGACGGTGGATAGCGGAACCCCGGGTCCCTCGTCGCTTGCGATCGCGCGCCTCCCACCGATAGAAAGGCGGTCGCTCCCGCACCCACCACAACCAAAATCCACATTGCCCTCGCCCGCAGACGAAGACCATTGGCCGTTTCCATTCCCTTCGTTTTCATTGGATGACCTCCTGCCTCTAGCCCCTTGCCCCGCATCTGAGACGCCCTGGGAAGGACAAACCCACTGATGAGTTAGGCAACCCCAGGCATCCTGCGCACAGTCTAGTCTAGAAACAGGAGAATTTGGATGCTTCCTTTTCCTTTTCGTGCGGCCCCATTGTTGTTGGCCCTCAGGTGGGGCATTTTTAAGGAAGGCCGGTTTCTGGGAAAGGTCCTCGACGAATGGATCGTCGATGCCCAGGAGTTCGTCCACTCCAGATTGCCGCATCTGATCGTGATCGCGTTCATCGCCTTTGTTCTCAGCCGCTTATTGCGCTTGATCACATCCAGAATGGTTAACATCGCCGAACGGCACCCCGGCGGACGGACCCGCGTCGCACAGGTAAGGACCCTGGCCAGCGTTATTCGCGCCACCGGCATCGCCATCATCGGCGCCATTGCCCTGCTCCAGATTCTCGACGCGTTCGGCGTCAATCTCGCCCCCCTCCTCGCCTCCGCGGGCGTTGCCGGCGTCGCCATCGGCCTCGCCGCGCAGAGCCTGGTCAAGGACATGCTCAACGGCATCATCATTCTCGTCGAAGACCAATTCAACGTCGGCGACACGGTAACCCTCGCCGGCCTCTCCGGAACCGTCGAGACCATGACCCTGCGCCGTACCACCGTCCGCGGCGGGGACGGAACCCTCTACGTCGTTCCCAACTCGCAAATCACCACCGTCGCCAACCTCAGCGTCGACTTCTCCGTAGCCACCATCAACGTCAGCGTCGACTTCTCCGCCAACCCTGACTCCGTCCAGTCCATCCTCACAACCATCGCCATGGATGTGCGCAACAGCCGCGAATTCAAGACCGTCTTCCTCGCCGATCCCCAGATCCTCGGCGTCGATTCCATGAAGGGCTCGCAGCTCATCTTCCCCGTAATCTTCAAAACCCGCGCCACCCAGCAGTACGGTCCCATGCGCGAATTTCAGCGCCGTGTCCGTCTCGCCCTGGAAGAGCACCACATGCTGCCCGGCGATCCAAACCGCGTCTTCAATTCCTTCTCTGAAAAGTACGCAGCCCCCGCCGGCGCACAAACAACAACGTCACCAGCAGAGCACGAGCCCCAACAAGTCCAAGACCCCACCACCATCAAGCCCCACGAAACCAACCCCTTCACCGGCGAATCATAGTGTCCTATCTCTAAACTTCATCTAAGAACCTGTTTAAAAACTAAGCATTTCGTCGCAACAACAGATGCGCGAAGGCAATGAGGATCATGGTTTCTGCGGTGGTATGCAGTAGCTCATAATCCTTTGACAGTCGGCGTGA
>JBEKZG010000296.1:0-5316 GCA_049510095.1 Occallatibacter sp. | reverse complement strand
TGTCGGAGCGTCGATTGCATCGGGCGAGAGCAAGCGTTTGCCCGAGGTTCTGAACGAGGCCCGGACGGTGGCGCGCTACGGAGACGACCCCAATGTTCTACTGGCCGACAAGGCTACGGAAGCCCAGGTGGCGGCGCGGCTGACAACAGCTTCGACCATTCACTTTGCCGGGCACGCGGCGCAGGAGGATGGCGGCACGCGCCTTCTACTGGCGCCGTCCAAGGCAACTCCGCTCCTCGCCTCAAGGGATGCAGTTCCGGAGAGACCGTATCTGGACAGCGCGCTGCTTCGCAAGCATCCGCCCCGCGCGGCGCGACTGGCAGTCTTCTCGGCCTGTTCGACGGGCAAAAAAGAGGAAGGCTGGAATCACGGCATGGGCGATATTGTGGACACGCTCGCGTCTCTTGGCGTTCCCGACGTTGTGGCTACGCGATGGCAGATCGACTCGCTGTCCGCTGTTCCCATGATGGATGCTTTCTATGGCGGACTGGCACAGGGGCTGAGCGTACCGCAGGCTTTAACCGCAGCGCGGCAGGCCCTCATACACGATCCGCGCTACCGTCATCCTTATTATTGGGCAGCGTACTATGCCTCGGGATCGGGAAGATCGGATCTGCGGCCGATCTTTCACGGGAACCGATAGCGCGGCAGCAGATAGCACGGCGGCCGGTAGCTGCTTTCCCCGCATGACGCCTTTGGCGCCCGTATACAGTGCATTCGCATTTTGGGCAAAGAAAAAGCGGAGCCGCTTTCTGTTAGGCCCCGCCGAAGTTGTTACCCAGCCAATGCGATCATGCGCTTAGTGAACAGCGCATTCCATCCCACATCGGGGGGATTCCATTGTGCGTTCGAATCAAGGCGCTGGTTACCGGGAGTAGTTACTGCACCTGAAGAGCGGGATGATGTAGGCTTTCTGCTGCCATGAGAAACCAGTTCAGACGAATCGCTCAATCTGCAGTCCTGCCGGCCCTGTTGCTATCCGCCGCTCTCCACGCTCAAATGGTTTCGCCGGCAATTGACCGGCCGGATCAGCCGTTCTCTTATTTCACCAAGCCCACTGACGAGATCGGCGTGATGGATGCCGAGGCGGCGACAGAGATCGCGCCGGAGGGTTATCTGCGTACCGGCTTCGGCGAACTGATGTTCTTCGCCGGACCGGAGCTTGAGCCTACGAGCGTGCGCATCCGTACTTTGGAGGACGGGCATCTGCCGATTGTTCACTACGAATTTGCGCGCGACGGGGTTGTGTATCGATTCACTCTGCTTGCCGCGACGCGGAGCATCCAGAACGGAGAACCTGAAGGGCCGCTGGTGAACTTCATTCGCATCGCGATGAAGAACGAAGGCAGCGAGACCACGCGGGCGATTCTGGCCACTGGAATTCGGTACGACGCGCCGAACAACACGGGCGCAGGGCATGGCGACAATCGCTTCGATCGGCCGCGCGAAGGCAAATATCCAGGAGCTTACCGGCAGATTGGCGAGTCCTTCAGCCCGGATTGGGTGTATTCCTTTGCGGGTAGTGGCTTTCTGCGCGACGGGCGGCTGCTTTATACCTATCCGGACGGCTACGCCTCGCGGGGTTTCACTCTGCATGGACGGTATAACTACCCGCAGGATGTGAGCAAGCCCTTAAAGCTTATTGTCGACCCAACCGTTCCTGTGGGGATTGTGACTTATTCCAAGTTATTGAAGCCGGGTCAGGAACTGACACTGGATTTCAAGATGCCTGTGGTTCCCACCGCCGATCCCGAGGCGATGGCATCGATTGAACAGGCAGGCTTCGCCGGTGCTCATCGGCAGATGGTCGATTTCTGGACGAAGATCATTGGCGAGGGCATGCAGATCAGTCTGCCGGAAAAGAAGCCGGTGGACACGTTCTATGCAAATTTGATTTTCGACCTCATTGCCCGAGACCACATCGGCTCCGATTACATCCAGACAGTGAACAAGCTGCACTATCACGAGTTCTATCTGCGCGACGGCGCCGATATTGTGCATGGCTACGACGTGACCGGATATCCGGAGATTGCGAAGCAGGACCTGGAGTTTTTTGCCAAATCGCAGAAACCCGACGGCAACTTTCTTTCGCAATCGCAGCAGTACGACGGCTGGGGCGAGGCGGTGTGGGGTTACTCGCAGCACTACCGCATTACGCACGACAAGGCCTTTGCCGAATGGGCGCTGCCGCAGATCGACCGGGCTGTGGATTGGTTGAAGCAGGCGCGTGCCGCAGATCCGCTGCACATTATGCCCGCCAGCGATGTGCGCGACAACGAGTTTGTGCCCGGCCACCTGACAGGCTATAACTTCCTGGCGCTGAGCGGGCTGAAACTGGCGATCGAGATGGCCGGAGAGACAGGCCACATGGATCTCGCCGCGAACTGGCGGCAGGAGTACGAGGACTACCGGGCGACATTTCTGAAAGTGCTCGACGAGAGGGCGAAAGAGCGAAACGGATATATTCCTCCGGCACTCGATGGACAAAAGGGCGGATACGACTGGGGCAACATGCTGGCTGTGGTTCCCGAGCCTACGCTGGATCCGCATGACCCGATGGTGACTGCCACGCTGAAAGTAACTCAAGGCAGATATGCCGAAGGCATTATGACCTATGCCGACGGCGAGTTCCTGCACCATTACCTGACGATCAAGAACACGTTGACTGAGGTGGTTCGCGAAGACAAGGAACAAGCGGTGCGCGAGCTGTATGCTTTGCTGCTTCATACCAGTTCGACGCACGCGGGATTCGAATTCGCGATTCTACCGTGGGGCAATCGGAACTTCGAGGATAACCTGGCTCCGCATGGATGGTTCGCCGCCGAATACCGGACGCTGCTGCGCAACATGATGGTGCGCGAAGAAGGCGACAAGCTGCACCTGCTTTCGGTGGTTTCGCCGGAGTGGATGGGCAAAGGGAAAACGATCGCGGTGAGCCAGGTTCCCACGAATTTCGGGACGGTCGGATTCAAGCTGGAACAGACCGGAGAAAGCGATGCCGTATTGCATCTCGACGCTCAATTCACGCAGGCTCCCAAGGCAATCGTTCTGCATCGGCCGTGGTTTGTCGACGGGGAAACGGCAACCGTGGACGGCGTCGGGCACCAAGCGCTGAACGGGGAGATTGAGATTCCGGCGGGGGCGCGGGAAATTCATCTGCATTGGACGCCGAAGAGCGACGTACCGCAGATGAGTTATGCGCGCACGGTGGAGGACTACAAGGCTGAGTATGCGCGGCGCTATCGGCTTCTGATGCACGGCGACGCGACCACCGCACACTAAAACAAGCCGTGGCTATTGCAGGGCTGTTACCGGCGTACCTTCGGGAATATTTGTTATATGAAACTGGTCGTCGGTCAAGGCCGGGTCGGTCTGATTCTCCTTCACCGATCTCACGGTCAGTACGATCTGGACCTCATCGAGCGGGCGCTTGATGGTGATGGATGAAGGGTACTTAATTGAATCGAAGTTCATGTATGGCCCGTAGGTCACCTGGGTTTCCAGATTGCCTTCGCTATCGTAGACATCCTGCTGGGATGGCTGCAGATCGTCGCGATGGAAATAGACGACGCGTTTCGGCTCCAGCTCCTGGCTGCCCGGCTTGCGGCGCATGATGGCCAGCTTGTATTCCGGAACCAGGTACAAGTGCTTTCTGGCCGCGTCCTCGACGGTGATGGTATCGGCGGTCACCATGTACTCGTCGTCCGGCTCGAGGCCGCGCACTACCATTGCATCGAAAAAGAATCCAGGGCGCAGTTTTTCCTCAAGGCTTTCCGCCTTTTTTTTAGAGGTGTAGGTGCCCTTGTACACCATGTTTTTTGGGGGAATGTACATGGTGAAGGCTTTTCCGTCGCCTACAAGATCGAACATCCTGGTGCCAATTACCGGAACCCGGCCGAAGACGCGCAGCATCTCCGGCCTTTTGAGGAAGATGAGTCCGCCGAAGGTGGGGGAATCCTTGGCCAGGCCCTCTTTGGTTTTGAATTCGCTGGCCTGGATATCGACATTGACATTCAAAGTATTGAGCGCTGCCCAGCTTCGATTAAGCCTGACGACCAAGTCTTCCGCCGCGACAGTTTGCGTGATGGTTGGCGCTTTGGGTACGGGGAGCTTGCGCGTGGTGGGCAGAATCGCGCACCCCGACAGCAGGATGGGGAGCAGCAGTGCAAGAGCGGCGACTGGGCGAGGCCAAGCGTTCAACGGCCACCCGCCTTCTTGACCGCGTGGCGGTAACCGGCAACGTTGCGGTTATGCTCGTCGAGCGAGCTTGAAAAGAGGGAATGTCCCTGGGGATTGGCCCCCGCGGCGACAAAATAAAGGTAATCGGTTTTCGCGGGCTCCATGGCCGCAAGCAGGGATCTGGCGCCTGGATTCGCAACGGGGCCGGGGGGCAGGCCGGCGTGCAGGTAGGTGTTGTACGGTGTATCGAGCTTCAGGTCGCTCTTGTGAATGACGCCGGTCCAGCGGCCATTCAACTCCAGGCCGTAGATGACGGCCGGATCGGTCATCAGCGGCATCTTCTGGGCGAGGCGGTTTTGAAAGACGCTGGCTACCAAGGGCCGCTCCGCGTCCACCGCCGTCTCCCGTTCCACAAGCGAAGCCTTTGTGACCACTGCATGCACGTCTTTCTTCAATCCCAGCTGGGCGGCTATTGCGCGAAAGCGGCGAACCATGGTTGCGCAGATCTGTGCCGGCGTTGCCTTGCGGGCGAATTGATAGGTGTCAGGAAACAGGTAGCCCTCGAGACTCTTCGCGCCTGGGTCGAGATCGGATATCGATCTTGCCTGCTCCCTTGCCGCACTCAGAAAACCTTCTCCAGGGCCGAAGCCCGCCTGCTCGAGCCGGGCGGCTATATCAAAGACGTTCGCGCCCTCAGGAATGGTAACCGCGATGGTAAAAACATCTCCGCGGGCGATGCGTGCATAGACTTCAGTGACCGGAGCCGGGTGATTGAAACGGTACTCGCCGGCCCGGAGCCTTCCGCGTTGCAGCCAGCGAAGCAGATCGAAGGCGAATCGGCTGCGCACAACGCCGGCCGCTTCGAGTTTTTGCCCCATCTGCAGCGTGGAAGAGCCCGGCGGCAGATCGACAATCGTATCGGCGTTTGGCCCGTAGGGGGTGAAAACCAGCCAGGCCGCCGCGCCCGCAACAAGCAGTATTACGAAGCAAAGCATCATAATGGTTCCCGCCGCCCCGGAACTCTTCCTTTTCCTGCTCTTCCTTCTGCGGGCTGCCATTCAATCTTTACTAAGCCTTCCTTAAGCTAAAGACGCGTGAGGGACAGGTGAAGATTCCCTACCTTTTGATTGTATCGGG
>JBEKZG010000295.1:0-5321 GCA_049510095.1 Occallatibacter sp. | reverse complement strand
CTTCAACTTCTCCAATGCTTCCTGCCCATTGCCCGCGGTCTCCACCTGGAAACCGTTCAGAGACAAGGTGGTCTTCAAACTCAGCACCATCGTGACCGAGTCATCGACGACAAGAACAGTGATCGCCATGGAAGTTACCCGCCTTTTAATGTCAGACTTCCTCAAACACACTCCGCCAACCGGAACCGATCAAGCCCAGTCGGTCAAGCCCTGACTTGCCCCTGGGCGCTACGGAGTACAAGCCTTTCATCGGCAGCACCGGTCAATTGGTTAATGGACATACAAGCGTCCTTCGCCCCGCACACTCCCTGCTCACTCCCCGACTACTCTTTTCCCGAAAATCTGCCCGGCTCTTCCGCAACCGTAAGCCGGCCATCTGCGGAGCGCGTTATCTCCGGAGCGTAGAGCCCCAGAAACTCGCGGCGCCACCAGTAGCCCGTGCGGCGCTTCTCGTCCATCGAAGTGAACCAGTACTGCCACAGAACAGCGCGTACATATCTGGGCGGGGATTGCGGGAACGGGTTGCTGCGGAACAGCGCCAGAACGTCCGCGTCGTTGACCAACAGACGTTCTTCGGTCAGCGGCACCATGTCGTTATGCTCCCAGCTGCCAAGCGATGCGAACCAGAGGTTCCACTCAAAGCGGGGTTGATACGGCGCATAAATACCCGGCGGCTCATTCAGAGACTGCGGCTTGTTGCGGAAGGGATAGGCGATCCAGGTGTCGCCGTCCTGCGAGCCCTGAAACTCGATCTCGTAGCGGCCCCGCGTCATCACCGCGAAGAGTCCGTACCGGTTGGCGATGCGAAAAGGTTCGAGAGCTTCAATGGGCGCATTGGGCAGCGGCAGGCCGCCAACCGGAATGCCAATCATCTCCGCGGTCGTATCATAGGCAATCCACGAAAGCATGACCGCCGCAGCCACCATTCGGAGAACGGCGAAGTAGGTCGAGAACCCTCTGCGGGCCCTGGGCGCGGGCTCTGGTTCAACGGAGCTGGCCTTAGGTGCCGCGAGGATCGAAGGCAGCGACTCTTCGCGTACCTCGACCTCAAGGTTTCTCGCCGGCTCGGGCGGACGAAACCGCGCCGGAACCAACCTAAGCAGTGTCTTGTCGTCCAGCAGGAGGAAGCCCAGCGCGAGCACAAGATAGTTCAGAAAGGCGTAGTTGGCACTGGCGATCACAACCACTTCCCACGGCGTCACGATGAGAAAGCAGATCAGCCGCACGCGCCGCGGGAAAAAGAGCATGAACACCAAGCCAAGTTCCAGCGCAAGAGTAGCGGCAACCGTGGCCGCGTGAAACCAATGCGGAAGGTGTCCCATGTACCAGCCGATCCACGTAGGCAGCGGGCCGTTCTGGTAGTACTCATCCATCGCAGTAAAATCCCGCCACTCCGTATCGCCGCTCAGCAGTTTCACCATGCCCGATTCGAAGTAGATCCGGAACCACTCCCATTGCAGCAGAAACAGGCTCGCGCGCGAAGGCGGATCCTCCGCTCCCCAGCCGGGCCTCACACCGCGCGGCGCAAAGAGCAACGCCAGAAAACCTGCCTCCAGCAGCATTCCGTCCGATTGATACCCTGAAAACTCTCCTGCCGCGGCAACAAACGATAGAAAGCTCGCCAGGCAGACCGAGAAGCTGACTCGCGGCCAAAGATTGAAAAAGGCAACCACGGAAGCGGCCAGACCGATCCAGGTCACCGCCATCAGCATCGGCGAACTGGCTGAAAACCAGAACAGCGTCGGCGCAAACCAGTAGCGAGCGGTGGGGATTTGCTGGGCGACATCTGCCAGGTATTGCTGCGCGGGCAGCACGCCGTTAGGGCCAATCAGACCCTTGATCTGAAACAGAAGCGAGTAAAACGCCGAGAAGTAGACCGCGGCCAGCGCGCGCAGAAATATCCAACGGGGAACCAGCCGGTCTCTCGGGCCGGCGCTCGAGTCGAACAGCCACCGAAGGATGCTTCCCCTATTTCGCTCCCGGCCGCGCTCCATCGTCACGGCAATATCATAGCGGTCCTTGCACGCGCAGCTGAGTCAGGGGCTGTTGGCAGTGTCCCGAAACGGCGCTGACCCTTGGAGCGGATGCCAAACCGGGAATAAGCCAGTTAATATCCTGAGGAAAACCGATTAAATACATTGACTTCAAAGTGAACTAAACCTAAAGTTACTTTATTGGCTCATTTTGCGTCTAATAGTTGGACGGAGCACGGTTGCCAGCCGGAAAACCCTACCTCTCTCCTCGATGAATTCGAGGCGTTGCCGCTATGTCCGAGAATTCGTCCTCCAACACCATGAAGTTCCACCTGATTAAGGGGAACTTTTTTCGTGTTATCCACGTCGATGGCGCTGTCGGTGGGATCACCCCGAGCAGAGAGATATTCTTTTCTCTTTTTAGTGAACGGGGAGCTATTCCGACGGTGATCGAGCAAGCGATCAATGCCGATGGTTCTCTTGGCGGGGAGACTGGACGAATTTGCAAGGATGGGATTGTGCGAGAGATCGAGGTGGGCGTAATGTTGAACGCACAAACCGCAAAGCGAATTTCGGAGTGGCTGGCGAAACAGGCAGATATCTTGGCCGCAAGCGAACCGGAAACCGCACCCGAGAAGAGTGCAGGATCGATGGAATTATCATGAGCAATCAAATCGTGGAAAAGGACATCTCCTATTCGGTGGCGACAGTCGCTCCGGTGGAGCTGTTTCCGTCCGTTGTCGAGAGGGTGTTTGATCATTTGGTATCAATCGCCTCTAACGACGCATTGTACGAACCGGGAGAGGTGCGCCCAACGCAAGAGACGATTGAGTGGGCATTGCGAGTGCTCCTACGAGTGATCCCCAGGTACTATCTTCGGACGGCAGAGATAGATGTGTTCCATGGTGAAATTCACGTCAATTGGGAGAAGGGCAACAAGCGCGTGGTAGCGTATTTGGCTTCTCCTAACATTCTAAAGGTCTATGTGGAACGGATTAAAGCAGACGGGGACGTGGAGCACGCTATGCATCCTAACGTCAAACCGCAGGAGTTGAGCCCCCTTTTGAGATGGCTTTATGTGTAAGCGTGCTAATTCATGGGAACACGACCTCCGCTACTAGGTGAACCGCTAGCTGACGACCTGATTATCTACCGAGCATTCGCAGCGAAGGGTTTCCGAGAAAGACCGTCAAAAGTACGGGCCAAGGCATATCTTCGGTGGATCGACCATACCGACGGATTGTCTATGGGCCGTACCCCACTTGCCGCTGTCGCCGGGCTTGAAGTGAATTACGGCTATTGCAGCATCTCGGTGGGCGAAATACATCGCCTTCCCTACAACATCAAGGCTCGTCCAGAATTGGACAATCCCGATCATATTCTCCTTTGCAACATCCCCGAGTTTATGGAGTCAGACAGAGAACGCGGGCTTGCGCAAGAAATTGCAGGGAGGCTTGCAAGAATCTCGAAAGTGGAAACTTGCGATCACTATCCGCCAATAGAAAAAGACGATCTTCCGCCTCCCCTCCCATAATTCCATCGTCCGCATTCACCCCACACCTAGGCCTAGCAACGTACCTTCAGGACAATGTTGGGCTCGTAAACACTATGTCAGGCGGTCTGGTAGACTCGCTCCATGCGAATTCCGGCGGCGTTTCTCATCGCAATAGCGGCATCCCTGACCGCGCTTCAAGCCCAGCAAACTCCCCCGCAACCCCCTGCGTCCATTGATCTTCCAGCGGGCCCGCAGGTTGTGCTTGAGGCACAGGGAAATGGAGTGCAAAAATACCTCTGCACCGAAATACATGATGGGACTAACAGCGGGCTCAAATGGGTTCTCACCGGTCCGGATGCGAAGCTGCTCGATGCTTCAGGGAAGAACATCGGAAGCCACTTTGCCGGGCCCACCTGGAAGCTGAACGATGGCAGCCAGGTTCAGGGAGACCTGATCGGCAGCAAGCCCTCCCCGCAAGCGAATGCCGTTCCCTGGCTGCTGTTACGCGCCAAAGCAGGAACCGCTACCGGCAGTCTCGCCAACGTTGCTTACATCCGGCGCACAGAAACAATAGGCGGCGTTCCGCTTACGTCTGTCTGCGAATCCGGTAAGAACCTGCAGGTCGGTTACACGGCCAAGTACACGTTCTATTCAGTGAAGTAATCCTGGCAGCGAATGCCGTGCGAAACTAACCTTCAATGGGTAACTCCAGAACAACGCGGCGACCCTCTACATCTGCTTCAGCAAAGTCACCAGTCGCGCAAATCCCTGCTCGCGTGCCGCCTTGTTGCCCGGCACGGTGTTGCCTGGATCTTCGCCAGCGCGCATAAAGCCGTGCCCCGCGCCATCGTAGATTACTGGATCGTATTGCTTGCCTGCGGCCTTCATCGCCGCCGTGGTAGCTGGAACCCCCGCGTCGATGCGGGCGTCATTGCCGCCGTAGAAACCGTACACCGGCGCGGTAACGGTGCTCACGTCCGCCGGTCCGGGCCCGTAAAAAACAAAGGCCGCCGACAAATCCTTGCGGTGGGTGGCGAAGCCAAACGACTTGCCGCCGCCCCAGCAGAAGCCCGCAACGGCGATCTTGCCGTTCGCTGCCGGAATCGTCTTTGCATAATCCGCGGCCGCGTCCAGGTCGGCCGTTACGCCGTCCTTATCCAGTCCTGAAACGGCCTTCACCGCATCGTCCTGGCTTGCAAACTCGCTGCTGCCTCCACCCTTGGGACCGAAGCCCGAAAGAAGATCGGGTGCAATCACGATGAATCCCTGTCCCGCAAGCTCATCCGCCATCTCCTTGGCCCAGTCGGTCAGGCCAAAGATCTCGTGGATCAGCACCACCACCGGCGCCTTCCCTCTAACTTCGGGATAGGTGACGAAGGCCTGAACAGTCCGGCTTCCGTGGTGAAGAGTCACATACTCGTGGTGCCGGGGCGACGCCTCAAGCCGGGACTTTGCCCAGTCCTGCGCGTGCGCGGCCACCGCGGTAAACGAAAGAAGGAGAAAGCCGGCGAGGAGACTGAGGCTCCGGGGAATGGTTGACGTCATGGCCTGCATTCTAGTTCCATGCAAGCACTTGCCACAAGAGGAGTCTCATATCTTGCAAAAGAACCAATTGCGGCCAGGTCCTCTAGTTCGCGGAGTCCCTCTGGCGCGTCGCCTTCACCGCCGATAGAATTCCGACGCCGATCAGAACAATCGCCCCTGCGGCAGTCCATTGCACGGGCACGTGCATCAGGTGCGCGGCGTAAACCAGTCCCCCAATGACAATCGCGAACCCTGCCGCGTAAAGTCCAAATGACATACTACCTCCTGTAAAACCGATTTCTGCGGTTGGTTCCCGGTTCGGAATGCCC
>JBEKZG010000294.1:0-5326 GCA_049510095.1 Occallatibacter sp. | reverse complement strand
TGAAAGCACTACGGGTGTGTGGCCAAGGGCGGCTGTGCGAGCGTCTTGGCAAGGATGGCGTTGCGGATGCGCGGGCCGATGGACTCAAGGGGAAGGATTTCGGCGGCGGCTTTGAGTTCGGCGGCGGCTTTGGGCATGCCGTAAACAATGGATGAGGCGGCATCCTGGGCGATAGTGAGTCCGCCGGCGTTGCGCAGGGCGAGCAGGCCCTCAGCGCCGTCGCGGCCCATGCCGGTAAGCAGGACGCCGATGTGGGCCACGCTGTGCGGATGGGCAAGGCTGGCGAAAAGCGCATCGACGGAGGGACGGTAGGCAGAGTCGCGCGGGTTGGGCGTGTAGCCGAGAAAGCAGCCGCGCACCCCGTCATTTTCATAGATAAGGTGGCCGCTTGCGCCTGCGATCCAGACTCCGCCTGGGGTCAACGGTTCGCCGTTTCGCGCAATGCGGACAGGCAGCGGGGAATAGTGCTGCAGCCAGGTGGCGAGGCCGGGAGCAAACTGCTCGTCAACGTGCTGCGCCACGAGGATGGCCGCGGGGAAGTGCGCGGGCAGGTTCGAGAGAATCACCGAGAGCGCCTGTGGGCCGCCGGTTGAAGCGCCGATGGCGACAATCGGCGGACAGGGAGCGCTCCGCAATTGGGTTGGGACTGGGCGGGACTGGAATGACGTGGGCTGGGCCGAACTGGGTTGCGCTGGGTTGGGCTGGGTCGTGTTGGAGGGGGTGGGGTCTGCGCGGTGTGACGCGGCCTGGTGGTTGACGAGACGCGCGACCGTGCGCAGTTTTTGCCGCAGCGGTTCGGCACCGCTCATATCTCCGTCGGGGCCGAGCCTGGGAGTGTTCACGGCATCGAGCGCGCCATATCCCATGGCCTCGAAGACATGGTCGCGGTTGCCGACGGTGGTGGCGGTGACGACGAGGATGACGCAGGGCGTGGACTGCATGATGCGGCGGGTGGTCTCCGCTCCGCCGATGCCAGGCATGATGAGGTCCATGAGAATGATGTCGGGGCGCGCGGCTGCTGAGAGACGGACGGCCTCTTCGCCCGAGTAAGCGGTCCAGAGCAGATGGAACTCAGGCATTTCAGCCAGGATGCGGCGAAGGACTTCAGCGGCGACCTTCGAGTCGTTAACGATGGCGACGTTCATGTTGCGCCACCGGCGTCGGCAGAGCTTTGGTTAGCAGCGGTGCTTCCGGCCGCTTCGCTTTTGACAGTCTCCGCAAGGGGCTCAGCCGCGCCGATCAGATCGACGACGGCCTGGCGAAAGGCATCGTTCTCAAAGTCGGCTTTGGTCAGGTAACGGTCGGCGCCAGCGTCGAGGCCGCGGCGCCGGTCTTCTTCGCGGTCCTTATAGGAGAGGATGATGATGGGCATGCGCGCCACGTGCGGACTTTTCCGGACTTTGACGACGAGTTCGATTCCGTTCATCTGGGGCATGTCGACATCGCTTACGAGCAGATCATAGTCGTTCAAGCGCAACAGGTTCCAGGCCTCCTGGCCGTTCTGCGCGGTGGTCACAGTGTAACCGTCGCGGACGAGCAGGCGGCGCTCCATTTCGCGGACGGTGTGCGAGTCGTCCACGATGAGGATGTGGGGCGCGAGCGATGCGCTGTGCGCCACGGCAGTGGTTTTGGAGCGGCCGAGGACAGTCTGGATGAGATCTTCCATATCCAGAATCAGCAGGGGAAGGCCATTTTGATCGAGAGAAGCTGCGCTGACGCCGGGGATTTTGCCGAGACGGCGATCGAGGCGGCGGACGGGCAGTTCGATCTCGTCTACCAGGCGGTCGACGGCGAATGCGATGCCGCCGGAGATGAGCATGGGAATGGACCCGCTGTGCAGAGGCTTGGTGGTGAGTCCGAGCAGAGCGCCGAGCGCTACGACGGGCAGCGCCTGTCCGTTGAAGTCGATGGTCAGTGTTGGTGTGCCGGCATCGGCGAGCTGCTCATTTGCGGCCGGGACTGTTGAAGCCGGGGCTTCTATAACCGGGATTGTTATAGCCGGTTCCATGTGCGCGACACGGTCGATGCGGACCAGCGGGACGGCGTAGAACTCGCCTTCGACCTGGAGGCGAATGACCTTGATAACGGAGCGGGTGACCGGCAAAGTAAGACGGAAGACGGTGCCCGCACCGGGCTCGCTGGTGACGGTGACTGAGCCGCCCGCCTCCTGCACCATGGATTGCACAACGTTGAGGCCAACCCCTCGGCCGGAGACGGTGGAGACGGCCTCACGCGTACTGAAGCCGGGTAGAAAAAGGAATTCGAGCAGCTCGTTGTCGGAGAGGCCGGCTGCGGTTTCCGGCGTGACCAGATTGCGGTAGAGGATGCGCTCGCGCAGTTCCTCGCGATGGATACCGCGACCGTCGTCGCGGACAGTGATAACGAGGCGGCCGTTCTCGTGGCGGACGTGGAGGCGCAGATTGGCCTCAGGAGGTTTGTTAACCGCAATGCGATCGGCGGGTGTCTCGATGCCATGGTCGATGGCGTTGGTGATGAGGTGCGAGATGGGCGCTTCGAGGCGCTCAAGAATGTCGCGGTCAACCCTGGTGCGCTCGCCGAGGACTACGAGGCGGACGGATTTGCCCAGGTCGCGGGCGGTATCGCGGACCAGGCGGGCAACACCGGTGATGCCTTCGGAAAAAGGACGCAGGCGGCCAGCGAGAACGGTGCGGTGGAGCCGCTCGGAAGTTCGCTCGTTTGCCCTGAATATCGAGTCGAGCTCTGCGATGTGGGCAGCCAGGCTGGAGGTTTGGCGGTCGATTTCGCGCTCGGCCGCGGCGCGTGTTGCCGGTGTGGCTGCCGGGTTCTCGAGTTGGCGCAAGGCGCGGGAAATGGCACGTTGGTAGCGTTCGAAGACGTCGCTTTGCGCGGCCAGTTTGCGCGAGGCGACCAGCGTCTCAGATGCCAGCGAAAGAATCTGGTCGAAGCGGCCTGCGGCGATGCGCACGGAGCGCTCAGAGGCGGCGCTGTCCTGGACCGAATGCCGGGAGGAGGCCTGCCCAAAGATGTCTTCGTCGTCCTGCTCGGCGTGCGTGGAGGCCAGTTGACCGGCGGCAGGCGGCGGGGCCGGCTTCAGAATTGGCTGGGCTTGCGGCGGCTCAACGGGCATGGGCGGGTTGGATGCAGTGGCGGCAAGACCGGCGGCGAAAGCCTCGATTGCCGCCGTATTGGCTTCAAGCCAAGCCGGGGTCTCCGCTTCCGGTACGGATTGCAGACGCGTTAGCCAATCGGTGGCCGTGAGCATTCGGTCCACGTCGCCGGAGGTGAGCGCATGGCCAGCCTGCGCGGCGACGAAACGGTCCTCCATGGCATGAGTCAGGTGAACAATGACATCAAGGCCGATGATACGGGCAGCACCTTTGAGGGAATGCGACGCGCGCATCAGCGCTTCCAGACTGGCAACTGTGGCTGTTCCGGACTCGATTTGAAGGAGCTCGGTCTGCAAGACACGGACCTGCTCCTCCGCTTCCAGGCGGAATAGGTCGAATAGCGAGAAGTCTTCCAGTCCGCTGCTCATGGGTGTTGTCCGTTCGCGTATGTCCCGCTTGGTGCGCGCTTACCGTCCTTCGTGAAATCAGGCTGTGGCCAGAGTGATCTGGCGGAAAAGTACCTCATGGTCGAGGAGATGAAAGATGCCTATGTTGCCGCCAAGGCCGGACCTTTTAAGGCCGGACTGGTCCGAACCAGCCTTGCAGGGCGTTGCATTGTCGTGAAAGCTGCCTTTGAACCAGTGGGAGGCAATCGGCGCAGCCTGCGCCGGCTGCTGGCCGCCGAGGATCCGAATGCCGAGAACGCCGTCTATGGGGCAGGCCCAACGGAGGCCGGGCGACTCTTCGAGAATAAGCATGCGCGCGGCGCCGGTCTGCTTCTTCTCCGGTTTTTGAGGAACGTCGAGCAGCCTTGCGAGAGAGCAGCAGGGAAGGATGTCTCCGCGAAAAGCGGCCAGACCGAGAAGGACCGTGCCGCTGCGGTGGGGGATGCGGGCGATGTGCAGGATGGGCGCGACCGCGGAAACGATGCGCGTGGGCAGCGCGAGGCGCAATTCGCCGAGCTGAAACAGCAACGTGGAGCCGGTGCGGCGCGGCGGATCGGCGGGCCGGTCGGCGATGAGCGCCTGCAGTTCGTCGCGGTAGCCGGGCGGAAGCGGGCGGTCGAAGAGGTTGGAATGCCGAGGAGGGTAGTCGGCGGGTTGGCTCATGCAGTCTCCTTCCACGATGCTGCGGGTTCTTCGGCCGAGTTGGCGGGTGAGCTGCCGGATGAAGCGGCGAGGCGACTGCGGTGAATGCGGACTTCAAGCGCGCGACGGAGACGCGGATTCGGATATTGAATCCAGAGCGTGGCGAGGAGCTCAAGCGCGGGAAGATATTTTGGGTCGAGGTAGAGGGCCTGACGGCAGCGGCGCTCGGCCTTGCGCGGGTCGCCGTGCAGGTGATGTTGAAGGGCGCTCTGGTAGTAGCTTTCCGCCAACGGGGCGGCGTGTTCGGCGGCGATGGAGGCGTTGGAATTTAGGGCCGCCGGCGCTATGGCAGCCTGGGCGTGAACTGGCTTCGGATGGGACGCAATGAGCTTCTGTTGGCGGCCGTTGTGTTCCAACTTTGGAGAAGCATTGGTTGCGGGAAAAGCCGGGGCCGCTGGGTGGCGGTGCGTGAAGGCGAAGGAAGCCGCGGGCTTGTGCGGAAGGAAGACGGCGTTCAACTCTTCCACGCGATCGGCCGTGCCGATGACGAGACGTCCCCCTGGGGCCAGCGCCGAGGCCAGCGACTGCGCGAGAGCGGTGCGAGCCTGCTGACGCAGATAGATGAAGAGATTGCGGCACAGGATGAGGTGATACAGCCCGCCCGATCCGGATGCGCCCATCTCGGCCCGGCTTGCGTCGGTCCGGCCAGCATTGGCTTTCTCCGCGATGTCCGGCTGAGGGTCAAGGGCGCTTGGTTCGGCCAGGTTGCGGCGCTCGAAACGGATGCGCCGGCGGAGCGCTTCGTGCATCTTCCATTGCTTGTCGACGAGGACGCCGCAGGCCTGTTGCCGCTCTGCGGAAAGATTGCGCATGGCCTCTTCCGGATAGACGCCGCGGCGAGCGATCTGGAGCGCGCCGATGGAAATATCGAAGGCGTCGATGGTGAAGCGAGCGAGCGGGATGCCGGCCTGCCGGAGCGTGGCGGCGAGCGAGTAGGCCTCCTGCCCGGTACCGCACGGGGCGGAAAGAATGCGCAGGGGGCCCAGGAAATCGGCGGCCATTCGCGGCAGCCAAAGCTCAATGTGATGAAAGACGGTGGAATCGCGGAAGAAGCGGGTCTCCTGCACCACGGTGGCGTCAATGAGGGCG
>JBEKZG010000293.1:0-5333 GCA_049510095.1 Occallatibacter sp. | reverse complement strand
TCTGTTCGAGAAAACCCCATTTTACGGGTACTTCAGCCATCCGACTCCGAAAACAATTTACACGACTTCAGCAGCCAGTTGATTCTGTTCGACTTCTAACCGGACAGTAGTGACAGGCACTAAGCCGCGGCCTCACGGCAGCTTGAAGGCTTTGATGGCGATGGCGTTGGGGTCGCGGCCGGCAGGAAGCAGGGTGAAGAGCGACTGCGGGACGCGCGTGCGGATTACGGCTACATCGCCGGAGCGCGTGTCGACTACGAAAAGCAGGAAGCCGTTGCCGGAAAAGGCCATAGCCGAGGGTCCATCGCCGACATGGACTGAACCGACGCGCCGGCCGTCTTCCGGAGCGAAGACATTGACCCATTGCGAGCGGAAACTCGCGACATAGAGCATGAGGTTATCGCTGGAGACGAGGCCGCGGACTGGTTCGTCACCCATGGCATAAGCGCCGCCGACATCGTTGGTGGTCGTAACCACCTCGGAGATGGAATCCGAGAGTGAGTTGGAGACAAAGATCTCGCCCCCATCGGGCTTGAGAGCGAGGTGGACGGGACCGCGGCCCACGTCCATGAAGGTTTCCAGGCGGTCGGTTTGCGAACCCTGGGGCGGGGAGTCGCCGGACTTCTGGTGAGCGAGGGCGATGGCCATGACCTGGTGACCGGCGGAGCAGGCGACGAAGGCTTTAGATGAGTCAGGGAGGATGACGGCGTCATTGGCGCCGGGACAGCCATCGATGACGGCGCGGACGGATCGGGCGGAGGGGCGCCGCGTGAGATCGACCGTGCTAGACAGACTGGACAAGTTAGTCAAGTCGGCGATAGTGACGCTGTTTCCGCGACGGTTGGCGACGACGAGGGTTTTGCCGTCCGGAGAAATACCGAGAGCGACCGGCTGCTCGCCGGTTTCGATCTGGGCGACTTCGCGGCGGGTTTTCAGCTCAAGGACGGAGACGGTGTTGGATCCGGAGTTGGCGACGTAGGCCAGCGCGCCGGTGGGGTCAAGCGCAATGGCGACCGGATGCCGGTGCACGGGAATGGCGGCGGCCACGGTGTTGTTCTCCGCATTGATGACGGAGATGGAGCCCTCGCCGGTTTCCGTTCCGGAATTGACGACGTAGACCTCATTGCGGGAGGGACTGGCGGCCACGGCGACGGGGTTCTGACCGACGGGGAGTTCGCGGTCCACGCGTACGTTAACCACGTCGAGTACGGTTACGGTGCCGCTGAGGCCGTTGGTTACGTAGGCGTATTCACGATAGTTGGGAGGGTACTGGGGGAATTCGTGGGATTGGCAGGCGGTGAGGGTGAGGGAGAGGAGTGTGAAGAGCCCGAGGGGCGCTAGTGTAGTCCTGTGGTTTCCCACCCATTCGCCCAACCACCCCACCGACCAAGACCCGTCCGTGGGAACCCCGGCACGGCAAATGGATGGGGCACAGTGCGTTTGTGCGACGGAAAGCTTCGCCGTGTGCGATCCCACCCATTCGCCTAAAAGACGGCGAATGGATGGGGCACAGAAATTTACTGCGCGGGTCACGGGTTAGACCGCGGGGGATTCTGCGTGGATGGCGCGCGGCAGGGAGCGGCCAATCACGGGGGCGATCTGCTCGAGCTCGTTCATCATGAGGACAAACTGGTCGGGGTAGATGGACTGGGGTCCATCGGAGAGCGCCTTTTCAGGCTGATGGTGGACTTCAACTAGAATGCCGTCGGCACCGGTGGCAACGGCGGCGCGCGCCATGGGAAGCACGCTGTCGCGGCGGCCGGTGCCGTGGCTGGGGTCGACCAGGATGGGGAGATGGCTGAGGCGTTGAACAGCGGGAACGATGCTGAGGTCGAGGGTGTTGCGGGTGTGGTCGGCAAAGGTGCGGACGCCGCGCTCGCAGAGGATGACCTGGTAATTGCCCTCGCTCATGATGTATTCGGCGGACATGAGGAACTCTTCCAGTGTTGCCGACAGGCCGCGCTTGAGGAGGACGGGCTTGCGCAAGCGTCCCGCGTGCTTGAGCAGAGAGAAATTCTGCATGTTGCGCGCGCCAATCTGGATCACGTCGGCGTATTCGGCGACCAGTTCAAGGGATTCATTGTCGATAGCTTCGGTGACGATGCGGAGGCCATATGTGTCGCGGATTTCGGCCATGATCTTGAGGGCATCGAGGCCGAGACCTTGAAAGGCATATGGGGATGTGCGGGGCTTGTAGGCGCCGCCGCGGAAAAACTGTGCGCCGGCGGCCGCAATGTGCCGGGCGATGGCGAAGGCCTGGTCGCGACTTTCAATGGAGCAGGGCCCGGCAACGATGGCCAGGTTGCGTCCGCCGATGGCAGCTTCAGAGCAGGCGCCCGCGGCTGGGAAGTGGATAATGGTGTCTTCTTCCTTGACGTCGCGGCTGGCTAGTTTGTAGGCCTTGGAAACGCGGATGACTTCGGCGACGCCGGAAAGCGCTTCAATGTTGCCGCGCTCGACAGCGTCTTTGTTGCCGGTGATGCCGATGGCTGTGCGCTGTGCGCCGGGAAGGGGATGGGCACGAAAGCCCAACTGCTCAATATGGTCGCAGACGGCCTGGATTTCCTCTGGCGTGGCCTGCGTTTTCATGACAACTAACATGACTTGCCCTCAAACCACCAGTCTAAAGGGTCTGGCGGCGGAGGGCAATGATTGCGAGCTGGTCCGGGCGATGAGGGTTCGGGCTCTCGAGCAGGAGCCCGAAGCGATTATTGTTTGGTGAATTCGGCGTCGGCCCGGATCGCAAAGGCTGCGGGCGCAACGACGACCACGAGGAAAACCAAGGCAACCAGGAAGTCAAGCATTGCAAATCTCTCCGTGCACAACTCTTCGTGTGTATCGCCGAAGGCTGCTACGAATCCAATGATGGACTGAATGGAAAGGAACCGAAATACCACTTTTACCCGCGGTTAATGACAAGAAAGTGCTGACGGTTGGTTACCTGTGGGGAACTCCGTGATTACGTTTGTAGTCTCTCACCTATGGACCAGCGGCCCCAATCGACGAAGACCCGCCGCCGGGAACTCCGGGGCCGCTGCCGGTCGCACGGGGTATTTTTGCATGAATTTAGCGGAGGTTGCGGGCCGCGGCACGCTTTTGTGCGCGCCATTTGAAGCCGAGGTAAGCGAGGTAGCCGAGCTGGATGACCCAGGTAACTGTGTAGGCCGCTACGAGGAACTGGTGATCGAGTATCGCTTTCTCGTCCATACTTTTTCTCCTTGTGGAGTCAACGGGTGGAATTATCTACCGGCGTTCAGCGCTTCCTGGGCTTCGATTGCGGCAAATTTCTGCTGCTGGCGTTCGACGCGGTAGCGGAGGGCGAGGATGAGAATGCCCCAAGCGAACCATGCGCCCATGTTCCAGAAGAAGGCGGGGAGCATGGATGGGTCCATGCCGGAGCCTTCCGCGCCGCCGAAGACCGGGGCGGGATGCTGGGTGCGCCACCAGCGGTTGGACATGTAGACGATGGGAACATCGAGTGCGCCGAAGATGCCGAGGACGGCGGCGAGAGTCTGCATCTGGGGGCCGGCCGAGAAGCGGCGCAGGAGCAGATAGCTGACATAGATGAGCCACAGGACGAGAGTGGTAGTGAGGCGGGCGTCCCAAGTCCACCAGATGCCCCAGGCGCGGCGGCCCCAGATGGGTCCGGTGATGAGGACTACTGTGCAAAAGACCACGCCTACTTCAGCACCGGCGACGGCCCATGCGTCGGAGATCTGGGCGAAGGCGGGGTTGGAGCGGCGGAAGGCGAGATAGCCGATGGAGCCGGCGAGCGAGATGCCGAAGAAGACGAAGGCAACGCTGGCAGATGGGACGTGGTAGAAGATGATGCGGAAGATTTCGCCTTGCGCCGCATCGAGGGGCGCGCCGTAGATGGCCATGTAATAGCCCCAGATCATGAGGGCGATGGTGAGGACGATGTAGAGGCCGAAGGCTGCTTTTTTCATGGGGAATCCTGACGGACGATTTCAGTGTACGACGGATGGGACGGGGCGGCGCCGATCTTGCGATGGAGGGCAGCGCAATCGCATGAGCGCGGATGGGCGGCAGCAATGAGCTTGGCACCCCCACCCTATTTCTGTAAACAAGTTATTTATTTTCATAGGGATAGCGAGTGTGATGCGCTGTAAATTATTGATTCCGCAAGAGTTACCCGCAGATTCTTCAGAGCAAAAGGGTTATATGCGTTTTTCCGGCCCTCAGCTCTCATCTCCGCGAACTAGACTCGGCCCGCATGTTGGTTAAAAACGCTATGGAACCATTGTGCGCCATGGAAGGGCAATTATCTGCAAATGCAGAGCTGCGCGAGCCTGCAAAGCCGCTCGATTCCGAATGGTGGGGGATGGATCTCAGGCGGCTCGTTGCCGGGGCCTTACCTTGTTGACGGATTTGTTCCGGGAGGCGAGCCGGAGATCGTGCCGCTTTGCAGGCCGATCCAGAACTGAGCGGAGTTGCCGAAGTAACGGCTGAGGCGAAGAGCCGTGTCGGCGGAGATACCGCGTTTGCCGCGAACCAAGTCATTGACTCTTGGAGCGGAGATATGGAGATCCTTGGCGAAACGGTAGGCAGTCAGGCCGAGGGGTTCCATGAATTCGGTTAGGAGAATCTCGCTGGGATGAATGGAGAAGACAAAGGAGATTCTGTCCATGGGTCCTCCGCTTTTTGTCATTCGAAGCGAACGAGAGATGCAAGCTTCTCCACACATCAAAAAGGCTCTGGGAGTCACTCCAGAGCCTTTTCATGACTTCTATGGTACGCCAGCATGTGCTGGACGCCGCCTGACAATTACACATTACATGCTTGTGCCAAATCTGTCAATGTGCGGATTGCGGTCTCCGCCATCAAAACGGGGCGGTAATACCAGAACAAGCCGGTCGTAGGCGAGCGGAGGGCAGGAGAGTTGAACTCCCAGAGCTGACTAGGCCCTGCGACCGATTATCAGGCGGCGTCCAGTACCTACTGAAGATACCCTCCAAGCGCTGATGCCTGAGCTTAGAGGATCATACGCCTGAGAATCTCTTCTGATGAGGCCAAAGCGGAGCGTCTAGTTATTCCGCGTGGAAGACTACGTCGAAAAGCAGGAGGCTGGTGGTGGTAAAGATGATGTCGTAGCCGAGGAGGAGCTTGATCCAGAGATTGGGATCGCCGTCGCCGGTGAGGATGGAGGTGGTGGCGCGGACCATGGCCAACAGAGCCGGAATGAAGATGGGGAAGAGAATGAGGGAGAGAAGCAGTTCGCGATTGCGGCTGCGGATGGAGAGCGCAGCGAAGAAGACGCCGTTGCTGACGAGAGCCCATGTGCCGAGAGGGAGAACCAAAAGGAGAAGCCACGC
>JBEKZG010000292.1:0-5359 GCA_049510095.1 Occallatibacter sp. | reverse complement strand
CCGGGCGTAACAATCGGAAACAAAAATTCACCCAGCGCGTCCGAAGTCGTCGTCAGGCCAGACGGCTCCAGCTTGAAGGATGCCTTCTGGATCACAGCGCCGGACGCATCCGCCACCTTTCCTGAAACAGCGCCCTTGGTTGACTGTCCCATTCCGGACAGTGCCAGGATCATTAGCATCAGCAATATAACCGGTATGCGTTTCATCATGGTCTCCTAGCGCAGCCAGAAATATCGTCCGTGCATGTGCCGCAGTCTCTGGCCGATCACAAACTGGACCATAGACCCCATTATTAAAGCCTCGTTAACAGCCTCGTGAAATTTTCCTAAGGTTCGCGCATTGATGAAAACTTCCGCGTGAATTCATGTTGAAATTGATTTGTCATTAACCGTTTACTTGAAGCGGCCTTCAATTGTCGCGCGGAGAATTCTATGCGCATCCTCGTAATCGAAGACGAACTGCGCATGCTGGAGTTGCTGCGCAAAGGGCTATACGAGTCAGGCTACACCGTCATGACCGCTGCCGATGGGGAAACAGGCTTTGAAATCGCAATGGCTCACGAGTTCAACGCCATCGTGCTCGATATCGGCCTCCCGCATCGCGATGGATTCTCGGTCGCCCAGGCGCTGCGCGCGCGTAAACGGACCACCCCGCTGCTGATGCTCACCGCACGCGACGCGGAAGACGATATCATTCGCGGTCTAGATCTCGGCGCGGACGACTATATGACCAAGCCATTTTCATTTCCTGAACTGCTTGCCCGGTTGCAGTCCATTACGCGTCCTCGCCGCGAAGAAACCGCGATCACCATTGGAGCCGGCGAATTAATTGTCGATCCGGTTCAACATTCCGTCACTCGCGGCAACGCCAGTATCGAACTTACGCGCACTGAATTCGCCCTCCTCGGCCGCCTCGCCCGCAGCGCCGGGGGTTGCGTTTCGCGCCAGACTCTCACTGAAAGCATCTGGGGCTCCGACCCCAACGTAACTCCCGGCGCTCTCGATGTCCTCATGAGTGGCCTTCGCCGTAAAGTCGACGCGCCATTCAAACACAAACTCATTCGCACCGTGCGCGGTGCTGGTTATCTCCTCAGGATCCAGACTGCGGAAGCCGAAGGCGGACTCCGATGAGAACTCTTCCCATCCGCATACGGCTCTCGCTTTGGTACTTCGCGATGTTCGCCTCCGCCGCTGTTTTGCTGAGCCTCGCCAGCTACTGGATGTTGCGCCGCGGCGTGGATGCCACCGAGTATCACGAACTGCAGGAGCGGGCCGAGGATGTCGAGTTGGTGCTCGAACACGAAAACCCGAATCAAAGTCTGGACACCTTGCAGAAAGACTTCGCCGCCATCTATGACTTCAAAGACGATGGCAAATACCTCCAGGTGCGCGATGAGTATGGCAACTGGATCTTCCGCTCCAAGCGTTTAATCCTTCAGAATCCCGATCTCCCCCAGCCCGATCGTATTCCCTCCATCGGAATTCAATCCGAGTTTCATCAGGGCACTCGCTACGTGCGGATTCTGTCTTATCCCATCGTAGTGCGCGGAAAGCGCTATTCGGTCCAGACCGGCGTAGCCCTCAACAAATCCATGGTCCTGCTCTCAACCTTCCGCACGGATCTCCTGCTGCTCACCCCCGCCATGATTCTGCTAGCCGCGCTCGGCGGACATTTCATGAGCCGCAAGGCCCTCAAACCGGTGGCCGAATTCGCAGCCCGGGCACGCTGCATCAACGATCGCAACCTGGATACCAGGCTTCCCGTCCCCAATACCACGGATGAAATCTCCGATCTCTCCATCACCCTCAACAAGATGCTCGAGCGCATCGACAAGGCATTTGCCAGTGTCCGTGCCTTCACCGGCAACGCTTCCCATGAACTGCGAACACCCCTCTCGCTTCTTCGCACTGAGATCGATATAGCCCTCTACCGGCCGCGCTCCGCGGAGGATTATCGCGAAACTCTAATGCGCCTCAACGAAGAGGCTGTACGCATGACCAACCTCGTCGAGAATCTCTTGTCGCTCGCGCGCGCGGACGGCGGCGCCGAGGCTGTTAAGTTGGCCCCCGTCGACGGATGTGCTCTCTTCCAAACTATTCAGCGCGCGTGGATTCCTACGATGCAGCGCGCTATGCTCCATTTTCACGTGGAAGACCCATCGGACGGTTTGGTTCTCCTGGGCGACGCCAACAGTATTCAGCGTTTGTTATCCATCCTCCTCGAGAATGCTTCCAAATACACCCCTCCCGGCGGATCGGTGACGCTGAGCGCGGCTGTTTCGGACTCGCGCGTCGTTCTCTCGGTTCGCGACACCGGCATCGGCATCGCAACCGGCGACTTACGGCGCATCTTCGATCGTTTCTATCGCGCGGTGCAACCCGGTGATCCCGCACTGCGCGGATCAGGCCTTGGCCTGGCGCTTGGCAAGTGGATCGCCGAGCGGCACGGAACGCAATTGACCGTCGAAAGCATTCCGGGACAAGGAAGCTGCTTCTCCTTCAGTCTGGAAATTGCCCCCTCCGCAGCCCCGGTTGGCCCGACCTTAACCCCTTCGCACGCAAGATCCTGATCGGCATCGAACCAGGCCGGGGCCCGCCTGCCAAAAAGTAAGTTTTACAGGGAAACGAAATTCTCGATATACTAAAAAGTTCAGCTTAGTCCCACCGTAGCCGGGCCTGCTACGGCATGCCAACTCAAGTAAGACCAGGGCGAATTCCTCATTGGGACTCGCATCGGGGCTGTGTCTTCCCAGCCATAAGATTGCCTTCTGCATTACATTTTCATTGAAAGGGGCGTCATGAATACATCGGATTATCGCCTCCAGATTCCTCAACCGCAGGGTCTTTATCACCCACGGAATGAGCACGAGGCATGCGGTATGGGACTGGTCGCCAGCATTCGCGGCGAAAAGAGCCACGACATCATCCGCAAAGGCCTTGAGGTTCTCATCAACCTCACCCATCGCGGTGCCGCGGGTTGCGATCCGGAGACCGGCGACGGCGCCGGCATTCTGATCCAGATTCCCCACACGTTTTTCGCGCATGAGTGCGGCGAGCTCGGCATCCAGTTGCCTGAGCCCGGCGCCTATGGCGTGGCCATGTGTTTTCTGCCGGTTGACAAGCATAGCCGGCTCCAATGCGAGGGCGTCTTCGAGCGTATTGCACGGGAGGAGGGCCTCTCCGTTCTCGGCTGGCGCGATACTCCGGTCAACGGCAATGCCGTCGGACGCGAGGCCCGCAACTCACAGCCCTACATCGAGCAGCTCTTCGTAGGCCGTCCCCAGGCTTCAGACGGCACGGAGTTGGACGAAGACGCCTTTGAGCGCCTGCTTTACCGAATCCGCCGCCGCACGGAGAACGAGGTTGCCATCTCCGAGATCGAGGACAAGGAGAGCTTCTACGTCCCCTCCTTCTCCTGTCGCACCATCATCTACAAGGGCCTCATGCTGGCTCCGCAGATTGAGAAGTTCTACTTCGAGCTCGCGAATCCCCTCGTCACCAGCGCCCTTTGCCTCGTGCACCAGCGCTTTTCCACAAACACCTTCCCGAGTTGGAAGCTGGCACACCCCTATCGCTACGTCGCCCACAACGGCGAAATTAATACCATTCGCGGAAACGTCAGCTGGATGAACGCCCGCCAGTCCATCTACCGGACCCCGCTATACGACGGCAAGATCAACGACCTCTATCCCATCATTGGTCCCGGCAATTCGGACTCGGCTTCGCTCGACAACGCCGTCGAGTTCCTCTTTCAATCCGGCCGTTCCCTGCCCCACGTCATGGCCATGCTCATCCCCGAGGCCTGGTCCGGCAATCCTGATATGGACGAAGAGAAGCGCGCCTTCTACGAGTACCACGCCTCGCTCATGGAGCCGTGGGACGGTCCTGCGGCCATCGCCTTTACTGACGGACGCGTCATCGGTGCAACCCTCGACCGCAACGGCCTCAGGCCGGGCCGCTACATCGTCACCAAGGACGACCTCGTCGTCCTCGCATCTGAAGCCGGCGTCCTCGAAGTGCCCGACGAAGACATCCGCAAAAAGGGCCGTCTGCAACCGGGCCGCATGTTCCTCGTTGACACCGTGCAGCAACGCATCGTTTCCGACGGCGAGATCAAAAAAGATCTTGCTTCTCGTCAGCCGTACGCAACCTGGCTCAAGGAGCAGCAGATCACCCTCGATCATCTGCCTGAGCCATCGCGCGTCATCGCGTCCAATCCCGAAACCCTCCTTCGCCGCCAGCGCGCATACGGATACAGTGAAGAAGACCTCCGCATTCTCCTCGGGCCCATGGGCGCGAAAGGCGAGGAGCCCATCGGATCCATGGGAACCGATACCCCTCTCGCTTGCCTTTCTGACCGTCCCCAGCCGCTCTTCAATTACTTCAAGCAGCTCTTTGCGCAGGTCACCAATCCACCCATCGACCCCATCCGCGAAGAACTCGTCATGTCGCTCATCAGCTACATAGGCACTGAACGCAACATCCTCGACGAAGCTCCTGAAAACTGCCACACCCTCAAGCTCCCTCATCCCATCCTCACCAATCGGGATCTCGAAAAGCTGCGCCGCGTCTCCTCCGGCGATCTCCTCGCCACCACGCTCCCCGCGCTGTTCCGCGCCGCTGACGGCGAGGCAGGACTTCGGCATTCGCTTGAAGACCTCAGCGCCCGCGCGGCCCATGCCGTCCACTCCGGCTACACGTTGCTCATTCTCTCCGATCGCGGCGTCGATCCAACCTACGCGCCCATTCCCAGTCTTCTCGCCATGGCCGCGGTGCACAACCGCCTGGTGCGCGAGCAAACCCGCACCCAGGTCGCGCTCATCATCGAGAGCGGCGAGCCGCGCGAAGTTATGCACTTCGCCCTCCTCATCGGCTACGGCGCAAGCGCCATCAATCCGTACCTGGCAATCGAGAGCATTCACGACCTCAAGCGCCGCGGCCTCCTGCCGGAAAAAGTCACCGCCGAGAAGGCCGAGAAGAACTTTATCAAGGCCATCAACAAAGGCCTGCTCAAAACCTTCTCAAAGATGGGCATCAGCACCCTTCAGAGTTATCGCGGCGCACAGGTATTTGAAGCCGTAGGTTTGAACTCTTCGCTGGTCGACGCATACTTCTCCGGAACCGCTTCCCGCATCGAAGGCGTCGGTCTTGACGTCCTCGCCCGCGAAGCCCATCTCAAGCATGCCTACGCCTTCCAGCCGCTCACCGATTCTGAAACCGATCTCGTCGTCGGCGGCCATTATCAATACCGCGAGGGCGGCGAGTATCACCTGCTCAACCCGGCCACCATCAGCAAGCTCCAGCACGCCGTGCGTGTCAACAACCCAGCCACGTTCCAGGAATACACAGACCTCATCGAT
>JBEKZG010000291.1:0-5361 GCA_049510095.1 Occallatibacter sp. | reverse complement strand
GGTTGCCGATCTGCCGGCCGAACTGTTAAGCCCACCCCAGGCGGACTCGGACGCCGACCTGACCAAGCAACTCAGGCAGCGCGGTTCGCTGACGCTGAGTGGCAGCACGCTTACACTGGGCGCGTCGGGCGAGGGTCGCACCGTCACCCTCGCCTGCAGGACACTGCGGCTCACCAACGGCGCGCGGATCATCACCAACGGCAACAACCTAGTCATCGAAGCGCTCAATACCCATTTCGCGGATAACGCCGGCATCAGCTCGTTCTCCCCTCAAACCATCAAGGCCGCGACGGCGAGTAACGGCGCGAGCGGGGGCAAGATCCGAATCCATGTCCTTGAGGGCTTCAGCGGCTCGCTGCGCGTGTCCCTGCCCGGACAAAACGGCGGCGATGGCGTGACGGGCGCTTCGGGAAGCGCCGGACCGCAAGGAAACCGTGGCGCGAACGCGGTCAAGGGCCTTGTCGATTGCCGCAGCGGCGGACAGGACGGCGGCACCGGAGGCCAGGGCGGCAAGGGTGCAACCGGCGGCGCAGGTGGTAGTGGCGGCGATGGCGGCGATCTGATCCTGCAGGGCGTGGCCGCAGGCAACCGCGCTTTAATTGATTTTGATGCTCCGGGCGGCAAGGGTGGACTCGCTGGTAGCGGCGGCGCGGGGGGTCCCGGAGGTCCGGGGGGAGAAGGCGGCAGCGGCGACGGCCCGTGCGGCGGCGGTCATGGCGGAGCCAACGGACTCGCTGGCGCGCAGGGAGACAAGGGTGCGGCGGGCGCAAACGGCAAACCCGGCAAACAAACCCCCTGATATATGGCAAGTCGCCGGGAAAATCCGCTTACCTGCTATTCAAACTCGCGTTTTTCCGTACTGCGGGCTTCTGCAATCAGTTCCTCCAGCGCCCGCTGGAGCGAGCCGCCCAGGTTCTTCGCGATGTTCACCGTTCCCCGGTAAACGCCGAACTGATAGGCAATCCATACCAGCAGCGCGCAAAGCGCCGCCACGAGCGCGCGGACCGCGAGCGTGAGCCGCGTCAGCTCGGCAAGCGGCGCGAGCAGGGCCAGTCCCGCGAAGGAGAACATGAAGGACGGCTGCGTGATGAGGCCCATCCAGCCCACCATATTGAACTTTCCGCCGATGGCCTTGAGCGCCTCGCTCTGAACCGACAGACGGAGCTTGTTCAGCAGTTCGGCCTGCCGGACGGGCGTCTGTTTGGCGAGGCAGCAGCCCAGCACCCAGGCGGTCATCCTGACCGCGATTATCCAGTGCGTTCCGAGCCGCACGATGGCCGCGTCCTGACCCAGTAGCTTTCCGGGCCAGCAGAGCATTCCCGGGACTTCGTATTTGCGGACATTGTCGTTGAACACCTTCTGAAACAGCGTGTTCGTCTGCAGGAAATGCTCCGACGCGTCGGCTTCCGAAATCCGAAGCTGTCCCATCATCCCGAACGGAAAGCAATCTACGACCACGCGAGGAAGATCCCAGGCGATATGCAGGTATGCCTGCCCTATCAGGCAGTAGGCGGGCGCGTTGGACTTCTGGTGCCAAGTCGACAGATAGCTCTGCGGAAAAGAGCCCTTGGCCCCCCAGTGCGTATATTCCTCGTAAAACTTCTCGATCATGAATTCCAGGAATAGCTCCGATTGCTTATCGGTTGCGTAATACGTCCTGATTGCCGTCGTCACATCCGCGTACACCGCGCAGAACGGGCTGGTCTTTTTGAGATGGAAGGGCGGGAATTTGTCCCCGTGCGGAGGGAACTGATTGGCCCAGCCGGGCGCGTAGACCGTCGCAGGCAGCGGAGGCGCGGGACAATTGCTCCGGTCGAGTTCACCGCTGTGCAGGAGTTCCTGCATCTCCTCCAGCGACGAGACGACAAACTGCCGTCCGGATTTATGGCCAGTGACCGTGAACATGGGCGTGCTCCTGGAAACAGAGAACCCGGAAATACCGCGCGAGAACGTTTCCGGTACAGTACCACATGACGGTTTGCCGGGAAGGCAGCGTTTCAGTTACGTCACTGTAGCTGTTTCCTGATTCCCTCTGGCACTCGCCGCGGCGACACGCTATCAGACAATTCACCACGGTCGCTTTCCTTGCTCGACTGTATGCCGCACGCACCGCGAGCACCCTACTACCCGTCCGGTGTGTAATTGTGGCGAGGAAACCAAATGACTCTTCAACGGACGATTTTTTTGATTACTTCTTTCGCAACTGCCATCTGCGCGTTGATCGCAGCTTGGTACTGGTATTGTTCAAGTCGTCCGGCATCCCCACCATCGTCGGAGATCTTCGCATCGATCGATGACGCCCCGGCTCAATACATACTCGACGCGAGGGTGAGCATCGATTCAATCCAGGCCGTGCTGGCCGAAGCGGCGCGGCTCAATAAACTGGCATCGATCTGGAGTGCTGTCGCTGCGGTTTGTGGCGCGGCTTCTGCATTCCTCAGCATGTAGATATTTGTCGTGGGACTAGGATTGTCGACCAGATCCGCCAAAAGGAAGAGAGGGATTTGTGCAGTTTTGCTTTTACTGTGACGAAAGCCATGACGGCAATCCCAGCCGTCCCGACACGCTCACGATCAGCGGATACTTCGCTGACCAAATAACCTGGGAGGAAGTTGAAAAACAGTGGAGCGATGTTAATGCCCAGTATGGCGTTTCACGTTTCCACGCAGCTCCGCTAAATCATGCCAAAGAAGAATACCTGGGATGGTCAAAGGACAAGCGGGTTCAATACAGCGCAGAGTTGCTCAGGATTCTCGCTGCTCAAGGGGCAAGACTGGTCGCTTACAACTGTGGGATACGTGCCGATGTATATCGCCGCATCATCAGCGAGGAGGGCCAGTCAAAACTGGGTCCACCTTGGTTCGCGTGCTTCAAAAGCTGCATTGCCATGATCACCAGTCATATGGAAACATTGCCCCTGGAAGATTCTCTTTCTGTCGTTGTTGAGCGAGGCTCCGGCTTTGATCAAATCGCGGTCGATTTTTTCCATAGGTTGGCAACAAACCCTAAATTTATATATCGCCATCGCCTGAACACCTGCACTGCGGCAAAGCCTAACCAATCAATAGGGCTCCAGGTAGCTGACCTCATGGCTTACGAGTATTTCCGTCGTCTCCACAATCAGAGCTCGATTATGCGTATTCCATTGCAGAGAATTCGGGAAAGCAGCAACTATGTCGAGGGATTCTTCGGAGAAGAGACGCTAAAGACACTGAAGGAAGGTATCGAATCGGCAGTCTGTGGTCCCAACGAATTGGTAATTATCCCAAACCTGTAGGGACCGGCAATGACGGCGGACCGCCCACTTGAGGCGGCTACACGGGAAGCGAGACCCACTCGCGAGGAGGCTCGGAAAGAACAGCATGGACGTTCAAGAAGCACGACAGGTTCTTGCAGAAGCCGACGGAGAGGAGCCCGTCAATCTCCCTGCGTCAGTTTTGCATGGTCTGACAGTGAACGACCTCCCGGACGGCGCAAGCGTTCAAATCGGATCCATGAAGGAGGGCGTTCTTCACATTGAGTGGGAAGGCACCATAGGACGCGAGGGCGACGATCTCTTCGGCGAAGCTGATTACACCTGGACACGGAAGTATTGGTACTCACCACTCGGGCTAGAGCAATATCTTGATCTTGTACGACGCGCCGTCGAGACGAGGCACCGCGTCCAAGGTGACGTGGCGTTTCCAGACTACGAAGATGATGGGGCGTATATCGCGCTTCGCTTTCGGATCAACACGACCGAGAAGAATTTAGCGAGCGCTTATCGTGCGATCCAGAAGATTGCGTCTGAACTCGATGAAGCCGCAGACCAGGCAGCAAGCGAGGTGGGACAGAGAATCGCTGAGGTCGCAGCCCGCCTTTCCGGATGGGGCACAGAGAGTCTCGATTCATTGGTCGACGCCGTAGAGACAGCCAGGACACCAGACGACAAGGGGCGTTCTCTCGAGGAGTTGTGCAGCAGATTATTCGCTTCAGTGCCCGGATTCACTGTTTCTGGAAGGATTAGAACCGAAACGGAGGAGATCGACATCTCGGTGGTGAATGACAGCGCAGAACCTCGTTTTCGCCGTGAAGAAGCTCTAATCCTGGTCGAGTGCAAGAACTGGATGGACAAGCGTGGGAAGGCTGAATTCGTGCTCTTCATCGCCAAGCTCGAAAATCGCAGTCAAAGATGTAGTCTCGGGTTTCTGGTTTCCTGGAACGGCTTTAAGGGGACCGTGACTAAGGAAATGCTGCGCGGAAGTCGCGAAAAGACGCTTGTGGTTCCAATCACCGGGGAAGACATTCGCCGCGCCGTCCGTACCAATGCCTTCGCCGCCGTCCTTCTCGAATGTTGGGATAGGGCAGTAAATCTCTGAACACGCAACAACTCAGTGTCAGAGAGGATGAGCTTGCCCTGCGAATGTGGTGCGGCATTGGAGAAAACGAACCCGCAGTTATTTTCCTCCGAGAACGCGGATTTCAGAGTTCGGGTGAACTCGGATGACCGTGCCATCTGGAAGCGTGATTGTGAAGTCGAGGATTTCTGCTCCTTCTGTTTTGGAATGAGCCGCGCAATCAACGCCTTTACTGTTTCGCCCGCAAATGCGTCAACTCCAGCCTTCATGAGTTCGACCGTCAGCCACGTCGCGCCGGAGATGAGCACGGTCTGAACATGAGGGTTGGAGGCAACGGCGATGATTAAGTCGACGAGTTCGTGTGGCTGGACGTCGTCGGTAAGGCCCCAACTCTCGATCCTCCACCCATCAACTTCCGCTAGCGTCTCGTGTAGAGCGTCTGCTCTGCGTTTGTGGAGTTCGATGGCGCGAGGAGAATCGTCCGGCAGACCTTCGGACCTGTTATCGAGGCGCCGGTACACCGATAGCTCGACCCCGAACACTTCGCCGAGATGTAGGGTATCCGGCCCGTCCACTGTGCTCATTCCGTACAGAACCTTCCAGTCTTTTGGATCAGTTCAGCGGTGGAACTCGTCGGCACCCGCCGTGACTGTCTTCCACTGGTTCTCGGGGTCTTTTTCGTCCTTGATGGTGTGGACAATCTGCCACAGTGTCAGAATGCTTGGCCTTCCGCCCGCATAGATAACTCCGTGGCCGATCCACGAGGTTATTTCCTCGCCCCAATTCACGTTGAAGTTGATGAGATCCCCGGATACGCTCCCGTAGATGTCGAACGGTGGGGTCGGCCCCGGCCCGTCATCGGTTACCATGCTGACGTATCGGCCCTTAACAACGGGTCCATCGATCTTGAGATCCATGTAGGACCCGAGTTCGTTGACCCAATGGCCGCTGAAGTCGAACGGCCGCGGTGTCACGGTCGGGGTTCTGAAGTGGACGAGTTCGGCGTGCTTTAGCATGAGACCTC
>JBEKZG010000290.1:0-5372 GCA_049510095.1 Occallatibacter sp. | reverse complement strand
ACATGGTCACGCCGGCCTTGTTCAAGCGTTTCCCCACCCCCGCTGCCATGGCCAAAGCGGCCCTGCCCGAGCTTGAAGCCCTCATCCGTACAACCGGCTTCTTTCGCAACAAGGCGAAGTCGATTCAGGGCGCGGCCCAAAAAATCGTTGCGGAGTTCGACGGCAAGGTTCCCCAAACGCTCGCCGAACTCATCACCATCCCCGGAGCAGCCCGCAAGACCGCCAACGTCGTGCTCGGCGTGAGCTTCAAAAAGGCTGAAGGCGTTGTCGTGGACACCCACGTCTTCCGCATCGCACGCCGTCTCGGCCTGGCCAAAGGCGACACTCCGCAGAAGGTCGAGCAGGAGCTAATGAAGGTTATCCCGCAGGACCGCTGGATCGATTTCTCCCACCAGCTCATCCATCACGGCCGTCAGGTTTGCGACGCCCGCAAGCCCAAATGCGATCGCTGCAACCTCGAGCAGCTCTGTCACTCCAAGGACAAAACTTGGCACTCATGAACGGGCAGGTCAGTCCGTCGATCGTTTGGGGGAGTAGATGCTCCTTCAGCGCGCATTATGAGCGGAAACACTCGCGTGTGGCCGCAATCAGGCCGGAAATGTCATACGAATTTGCTTCGACCGCTGGCTCCCAGCCAAGTTCCCGGAGCGTTCTGCTCGTAATGGGCCCAATGGACACCGCCGCAACTCCAGCCAATGGCCAGTTCACCCCAGCCGCTTGAGCCACCTCCGCCAGATGCGTCACGCTCGACGAACTGGTAAACGTCGCCGCGTCAAGCCCGGCCGCAATCGCTCGTTGAAGCAGCGCTGGAGCCGTCTCAGGTAGTACGTTCCGGTAAGCGTCCGCCACATGAACGGTTGCCCCCGCTGCCCGCAGAGCCTCGGGAATCACGTCCCGAGCAACTTCCGCTCTGGCCAGCAATATGTTCTGACCAAGGGACTGGGCAGCTAATCCCGCAACCAAACTTTCGGCCACGTATGATTCCGGGACAAAGGTAATTTGAAATCCGGCTTTGCGTGCCGCTTCGGCTGTCGCTTCGCCCACGGCTGCAACCTTCATTGAAGCAGGTTGCGCAAGCGCAATTCCCAGTTCAGCCGCCCGCGCGGAAACTGCCCGCACCGAGTTGACGCTGGTCAAAACAAGCCAATCGTAGGAATGGAATTCTCTGAGCGCCGCATCCAGTGCCTCGAAACTTACCGGAGCGCGAATCTCCAGCACTGGCACTTCGACAGGCTCAGCGCCCAGCGCCCTCAACCCATCGCTGAGTTTTCCCGCCTGGTGCGAGGCGCGTGTTACCAGCACCCGGATGCCCTGCAAAGGCGGCGAATTCACCGCGCAACCTCGCCTGCCGCTTCAAGCAGAGGTCCCGCTCCTGCCTCAACCAGCATTTGCGCTGCAAGCCGCCCCAGCGCCGCCGGATCGGTACGGTCCCAAAGCGCGCGGTGATAGATACGCACTGCCGAACCTGATTCAGGTGCAGCGACAACACCAAAAATCTCCGCCCACGGCGCGTCAGTATGTTCTCGAATAGCCCTGCAATGGATCCCGATCGGCACCTGGCACCCACCGCCCAGCGCAGCCAAAGCCGCGCGCTCCGCCGTCACCGCAAACCGCGTTGCCGCATCGTCAAGAAAAGCAACGGCCGCTATCGTCACCACATCGTCCTTGCGCGTTTCAATCCCCAGCGATCCCTGACCTGCCGCCGGACAAAATTCCCTCGGTTCCAGCCGCTCCCGCACCCATTCGGTCTTCTCCAGCCGGTCAAGCCCCGCGGATGCAAGCAAAATGGCATCCACCTGACCCTCGGCCAGCTTTCGCAGCCTGGTATCCACATTGCCTCGAAATTCCTGCGCCTCAATATCCGGCCGGAGCGCTTTCAACTGCGCTCTCCGCCGCTGACTGCTGGTACCCACTCGCGCACCCTGCGGCAACGCGGCCAAGCTCTCAAATTTAACCGAAACGAAGGCGTCTCGCGGGTCCACTCGCGGCGGTGTCGCCGCCAGGGCAAAAGGCTCCGGCAACTCGGTCGGAAGATCTTTGAGTGAGTGCACAGCGAGGTCGATGCGGCCTTCCGCAAGCGCCTCTTCAATCTCTTTAGTGAACATTCCCTTCGACCCAACCTGCGCGAAGGTCACTTCCTGCAGCCGGTCTCCGGTTGTTTTAATGATTTCGATCTCGACCCTATGCCCCTGCTCGCGCAGCAGCGCGGCAATATGGTTGGCCTGCCAAAGCGCCAATTGCGACCCACGGCTTCCAATGCGTAGATTCATCGGCGAATCTCCACTCTGTCTTCGCTCTCCGCCGCGTTCTCAATGTCCACTGCCTCAGGCACCACTGAGCTTTCCGCGACCGCAAAGACAATTGGATCCGGAATTCCCTCTCCGCCGATTGGTATCGACCACGCATCGCAAAGCGCATCGACACGTGCCGAGTTCCCTTCCCGCGCCGCCTGCTTGAGCGCCTGCATCGGCGGGTGAAGGAACTTGTTGACCAGCCCTCTGGTCAGCGCTTCCACGGCAGCGGCCTGTTCCGGACTCAGCGAACCGAGTTTTGCCTGTACCCTCCGCAACTCGGCTTGCCGTGTCTCCTCTGCTTGCCGCTGCAGCGCGACGATGACCGGAGCCACATTTACCGTTCGTTGCCGCTCTTGAAAGCGTTCCACCTCTCGCGCAATCAGAGTCTCTGCATCGCTTGCCACACGGCTCCGCTCTTCCATGTGGGCTGCGGCCACGGCTTGCAGATCGTCGATGTCGTAGACGAAGATCCCTTCCAGCTTGCCCATCGCCGGGTCCACGTCGCGCGGCACCGCAATGTCGATAAAGAACATCGGCTTGTTCCGCCTGCGATGCATGAAGGCCTGGCCATGCTCGCGTCGGAAGATGGGGTGGGGCGCGCCCGTGGAGCTGATGACGATGTCCGCTTCGCTCACTGTGTCATAGATTTGTTCGAACGGGATCACTCGGCCATGAAACTCCTCTGCCATCGTTCGGGCGCGCTCCAGAGTCCGGTTGGTCACAAGAATGGTTCCGGCCCCCTGTTGCACCAGGTGGCGCGCGGCCAGTTCGCTCATCTTGCCCGCGCCCACCAGGAATACTGTCCTCCCTTGCAGCGATCCAAAGATCTTTCGCGCCAGGTCCACGGCTACAGAAGCAATCGAGACGGAGCTCGACCCAATTTCGGTCTCGGTGCGAACTTTCTTTGCTGCCGCGAAGGCGCTTTGCAGCAGGTGTTCCAGCTGTCCGGCCACGGTGCCGGAGGACCGCGCCACCGCGTATGCCTCTTTCACCTGGCCCAGAATCTGCGGCTCACCCACTACCATTGAGTCAAGGCTCGAGGCCACGCGGAACAAGTGTCTGACCGCGTCCCGGTCGCGCCGTTGGTAAATGTGCGGCTCAAGCAGCGCCCGGTCAAGACCGAAGTGCCGGTGCAGAAAGCCGGTCAAATCCGCATCCGGCGATTCAACGGCCGCCAGCAACTCCACTCGGTTGCAGGTCGAGACGATCATGCACTCGCTTACTCCCGGTACTGACGCCAGGGCGCGTGTGGTTTCCGGCAGATCGTCGCGAGATATGGCGATCCGCTCGCGCAGCTCAATGGGGGCGGTCTTGTAATTGACTCCAACCAGGGCCAGTGTCATGGGGCACCGAACCTGTGGACGTGACTAAACCAATTCGCCGCCCAGACCGCGAGCATTACCGCAAAGACTGCCCCGGAAAAATATGCAGCCTTGCGTCCGCGCAGTCCCGATGTCCGCCGGACCAGCAGCAGCGCCACGTAAATGGCCCAAAAAACAAAAGCAGCAATAATTTTGGGGTCGAGAAAGTACGATGCGCCCAGCGGCGTGTCTTGCGCGAGCACCGACCCGATCGCCAACCCCACCGTCATGCACGGAAACCCGAACTCCAGCATTCCTTCGGCAATCCGTTCCAGCGTATCCAGCGGCGGCAGCCACTCCAATGGAGCCCACCAGGTGTCCGCACCGGCCTTGGGCTTGGCTTTAAGCCGCCTTTCCTGTATGAGATAGAGTACGGAAGCCAGCAAGCTGAATCCCAGCGCCACATAGGCCAGCAGGAGGGCCGCGATATGGGCTACCAGCCAGCTCAACCTCACTCCCTGGGAGGGAAATGTATAGCGATCCGAACCCAATGCGGGAACCAGCACCAGGAAAAATGTTACCGGCAGCGCGAAGAGACCGAGCGACACCGCGCCGTAAATCCACCAGACGAGGAAGAACAATCCGGCAACCGCAAACCCAAGCAATGATTCGACTTCGCGGACACCGACCGGCATCCATCTGTGCGCCTGAACCAGCATCTCCACAGCCGAGACGAAGTGAAAGAAGATGGCCAATCCGCCGAGGTGAACGCACCACTTGCGCCAGCGGAGCGAGTCGTAGAGCACGGCGGGAAAAACGGCGAGTGCTGCCGCCGCATAGAGGATCGCCGCAACTCGTAGCCAAAACAGATACATACCGATGTTTACCTTAAGTCGTAAAGGACCAGTATACTGTGACGCTAATCACCACAAGGGCTCCCATGGATCAGCAATTCTCGTATTCCCAGTTGTGATCATCGGGCTGCGGCGTTGACGAAAATTCCTGACCTGTAAGGGTTTCCGCGTTGCCCCACCATGGTTATAAAGCTGGCACCAATCTCCGCATGGAGGGTTGCATCCACCCCCGGAACGTTCGTTCAAGAGGTTGCGAAAATGTGAATGACTCACCAGAGAATTGAACCAACCGGAGTGAATCGGAACCAAAGAAAGTTCCGAATTGAGGAGTTCAGTTGGTTGAGAATTACATCTTTTTTCCGCTGTAAAGCTGCATTTCTGTGAAACTGTGCTCAAGGAAACGGCACGCCAGGTGTTAGAACGCAGACTTCAGAACTTCCAGGCCGGCTTTCGAAACCTGTACATCGTCCTCGGATTTGCCTCCACTGAACGCCACGATGAGGTAGCCGGTCTTGACTTTGGCTATTACGCCTCCCTGCCAGCCAAACTCTCCGGTCATGGGCAGGCGTTTGGCGGTGCCACTGTCTTGCAGGGTGCTGGCCATCTCGGCCGATTTGGCGTAGGCGATACCAAGCAGGTTGTTGCCGTTCGCGCTGGCCTTCAGATCGGTCATGTGGCCAACGACGGCCATCTTCGACGTCCAGCCCTCGATCATGTCGCCCTGCGCATAGCTCACCACCGCTACGCCCTGGATATTCAACTCCGCGGCCTTCCGCTTCATCGTCTCCAGCGCCGCAGTGGCAAGAGCGTCAAACTTCTTCGCAGGCTTGGCTGCCAGGCACGGACCCGCGTTCACAACCATGCCCGCCCCAACCAGCACGCAGAAAACGAACAGCCGTATCTTCATCCGATCCTCTTTCTTT
>JBEKZG010000029.1:0-14268 GCA_049510095.1 Occallatibacter sp. | reverse complement strand
GTACCTGGTGCAGTTCGAGTCAGGGGTATCGATAGCGGTGTTTTTCTACAACGGCGCGGCTTCACGGGCGATTGCGTTTGAGGGGCTTCTGAACTCCGGCGACAATTTTGTGGCGCGATTGAAGGCGGGGTTCAAAGACGGTACGCAGGCGCAACTGGTGCATGTGGCAACGGACGGCGAGTCGTATGGGCACCATCACAAGCATGGGGAGATGGCGCTGGCTTACGCGCTGCGATTGCTGGAATCGGACAAGACGGTGAAGCTGGGGAACTACGCGAGTTTTCTGGAGCAGTTTCCGCCGGAGTATGAATGCGAGATCGTGGACAACACTTCGTGGAGCTGCGTGCACGGAGTGGAACGGTGGCGGTCGAACTGCGGATGCAATGGGGGCAAGCCGGGCTGGAACCAGCTTTGGCGCGCGCCGCTGCGTCAGGCTCTGGACGAGCTGCGCGACGCGCTGGCGCCGCTGACGGAACAGGAAGGCGCGAAGCTTTTCAAAGACATTTGGGCGGCGCGGGACAACTACATCGAGGTGGTGCTGAACCGCAGCGAGGAGTCAGTGGAGCGGTTTCTGCGGTCGCACGTGAAGCACATTCTGAGCGAAGACGAGCGAGTGCGGGCGCTGGAGCTGATGGAGATGCAGCGGCACACGCAGCTGATGTACACGAGCTGCGGATGGTTCTTCGACGATATTTCGGGGCTCGAGACGGTGCAGGTGATTGCTTATGCGGCACGGGTGCTGCAACTGGCGCAGTGCATCTTCGGCGAGCAGGCGGCGGGGCTTGAGCCGGCGTTTCTGAAGCGGATGGCGGAAGCGAAGTCGAATGTGTCGAGCGCCGGAGACGGGGCGCAGATTTACAAGAAGTGCGTGGGGACCATGGAACTGGGGTTGGGAGCAGTTGCGGCGCACTATGCGATCAGCTCGGTGTTCTCGTCGTACGGGGAGGAGACGGAGCTTTTCTGCTACAACGTGCGGCGGATTTCGCATGAGATTTATACGTCGGGGCGCGGACGGCTGGCTCTGGGACGGGCGCACATTGCGAGCGCGATCACGGGCGAAACGCGAAGCTACTCGTTCGCGGTTCTGCACTTCGGCGACCAGAACATTACGGCGGCGGTGAAGGTTTACAACGAGGGGGACGGTCCGGAGTTCGAGGCGTTTGCGAAGCAGGCGGCGGAGCATGTGCAGCGCGCGTATTTTCCGGAGGTGATTCGGCTGCTGGATCGTTATTACGGGCATGTGGACTACTCGCTGACCTCATTGTTTACGGATGAACAGCGGCGGATTGTGAACCTGATTCTGAACTCGACGCTGTGGGACATTGAGAAATCGCTGACCAGCATTTACGAGGACCACGCGAGCCTGCTGCACTTCCTGTTTTCGGCGGGACTGCCCAAGCCTCCCGCGCTGACGCTGGCAGCGGAGTTTGCGGTGAACGCCGGATTGCGGCGCGCGCTGGAGACCGACCCGATAGACCAGGCGCAATTGCGGTCGCTGCTGAGCCTGGCCAAGGCAGACCAGATTCCGCTGGAGACGGCGACGCTGAGCTACATTGCCGACCAGCGGATGAAGCGGGCGATGGTGGAACTGCAGATGTCGTCGGGATCGCTGGAACTGCTGGAACGCGCGCTGGCCCTGGGCCGCACACTGATCGAGTTGCCCTTCGATCTTAATTTGTGGCAGGCGCAGAACATCTGGTATGAGATTCTGCGCGGCTCAGAATACACGCTGACTGGGCTGGCAAACGAGGACCGTCCGAAGTGGGAGAAGAAGTTCAATGAGCTGGGGACTTGCTTGTCGATTGACTGGGAGGCGATCAGCTCGCAGGACGCGGCGGTGATGACTACGGGGGATTGAAAGAAGCAGTTTTCAGTTGTCAGCCCTAGTGCGTCGTGAGTGCCGGCTGCTGGGCTGGCGGAGTGGGTTGCCGGTGTGGGCTGGTTCAGAACAAAGTACGACTTGGCCGAATGATTCATGAATCATAGTGAGCTGGACGCCTGTGCCGTTACCATGGATTCGGCTACGGAATGAGAAAGCTTCCCCTTCTGACTCTCCTGTTGTGCTGTCTGTTGTGCTGTCTTGGCTGCGCCGCGGGTTGGGGTGCGTCTGCGACTGTGACGCATTGGCGGTCGGGGCTGATTGAGATCAACGACGGTTGGACCGCGCATGAAGGCGACAACCTGGCGTGGGCGGGACCGGGTTTCGACGACGGCGGCTGGCAGACGGTGGATTTGGAAGACATGGGCAGCGCAACGCCGGGCTGGCACTGGTTCCGCAAGCATGTGACGGTGGGGCCGGACTACCCTGAGGTTCGATTGCTGCTTGAGGGCGGCGAGGGAACCTATGAGCTGTACGTAAATGGCCAACGGATGCAGGGTGTTGGGATATTGCCGCCGCTGGCGGTGAATCGTCCGAAGGAGCGGGTCTTCAAGCTTGCCAATAACGATGGCGATTTCGAAATTGCGCTGCGTACCTTTGTGATGCCCGGCTACAGCGCTTACGGCTTCCCGCTGTTTTTGAACGCGACCATGGGTAGGCCGACGGTGATTGAGTACGAACGGGAGGCGCTTGAAAGCGAGCGCTTGTACCGCGTTGCGCCGTCGGTTGCGATCAATTTGCTGCTGGTGCTTGCGGCGCTGGGGGCGCTGGGGCTTTTCGCGAGCCAGAGGACGCAGCGCGAGTATCTTTTTCTCGCAATCTTTCTTTTTTTCAGCGGCGTTTCCAACGGCCTTTGGCATCTGCAAGAGGCTGGAATTGTGCCTATTTCGGCGAATTTCCTATTTGCCGATCCGCTGGTTTATTTGATCTCCATCGCGCAAATCGAGTTCACGCTCAGTTTTGCAAAACGCCGCGTGGGGATAGGCTGGCGGGCTTACGAATACTTGCTGTTGCTGCCGTCATTGCTGGTCCCGCTCTCGTGGCTGGGCCACTTGTCTCAGGACACCTACACTCTGGTGCAGGTGGCGTTTACCGCTCCGAAGGCATTTCTGCTGCCCGCGTTCCTTGCGTTCTGGTACCGTCGCGGGAATCGCGAGGCCGGCCTGCTGATTCTTCCAAGCCTGGTGCCAACGGCGATGGGCGTGCTGTTCGACCTGGGCCTGCTCTCTGGATATTTTGGGTGGAAGGGTCTGGACGTGCTGACCGATCCTATCCAGATCGGCGTTTTTCCTGTGCCGATTTCCGATGTGGGCAGCGTCGTGTTTCTTGTGGCCATCGGACTGGTGATGTTCTTCCGCTTTACGCGGGTGAGCCGCGAGCAGGCGCGAACGGCGGCGGAACTGTGTGCGGCGCGGGAGATTCAGCAGCGGCTGGTTCCGGCTTCGCTTCCGGAGCTTGCAGGGTTCCATCTGGAAGCGGCTTATTTGCCGGCCCAGGAAGTGGGTGGGGACTTCTACCAGGTGCTTCAGCAGCCGGATGGGTTTTCGCTGGTGGTTCTGGGGGATGTGAGCGGCAAAGGGTTGAAGGCGGCGATGACGGGCGCGCTTGCGATCGGGGCGCTGCGGACGCTGGCGGCGGAGAACCTGGGACCGGCGGTGTTAATGGAGCGGCTGAACCGGCAGATACAGGAGACGCAGGATAGCGGGTTCATCACCTGCCTTTGCATCCGCATTGGACCTGGGGGCGCGGTGCACCTGGCCAATGCGGGACACCTTTCGCCGTATTGCCGTGGCGAGGAGGTTGCGGTCGACTCAGGCCTGCCGTTGGGAATCGCAGCGGGCATCGAGTACTCCGAGACGCAATTTCATCTTGAGCCGAGCGACACGCTTACTTTGATCTCCGATGGCGTTGTGGAAGCCATGAATCCTGCCGGCCAGCTTTACGGGTTCGACCGGACGCGCGCGATCAGTACGCAGTCGGCGGAAAAGATCGCGGCTGCCGCTCAGGCTTTTGGGCAGGAGGACGATATTACTGTGCTGACGGTGGAGAGGCAGAGAACAGGGAATAGGGAATAGGGAACAGGGAATAGGGAATAGAAAAACACTGGTTCAGCTGCGCCAGTGTAAGTCTACCTGGACATCCATGGGGTGCCTAGGTGGTTCGCTGGTGTGGGCGTTGGTCGAGGCGGGCTTGTTTGAGCGCGAAGTAGTATTTGGCGGGTTTGCCGGCTTTGGATTTGGTGCCGATTCGGGGTGTTGGAAAGTCCGAATCGGCAACTTCGGCCCTACTCCGCACCTTTAAAAGTGATGGGATACGTTGGCAATGACCGTGTAATCCGCGAAGAATGCATCGCCATTGTAGATGTGGTTTTGGAGTTCGGGCACGCTGGGCGGGCGATCGCGATATATGGCCCACGGACCATTGACAGCGAAGGTATACCGCCGGTAGTTGAACATCAGGCCAGGGTCAACGGAAAGGATGAAACCGGGACGCCTGAAGCCGTCGCTGGCGCCAAGCAGGTCATGGGCGGGTACGCCTTCGCCGCGCACGCCGAAGCTGAGCGCCAGCCCCCTGAGCTTTGGAGCCGGAATGCCCTGGGAAACCCCCAGGCGGTACAGGTACTGATCGGTAACCGAATCGACGCCCTGTCCCGGCTGGCTGCGAAAGCTTGGTACGCCGTTAGTGTCCTCCGGGTTGAAGAGGTACGTTCCCTGCCCATAAGCGGCCGCATCGTGCCAGAGCTTCTTGTAGGCCTGCGAGCCGACATTGAATCCCCACGCTCCATCGCCGGGCTGGAGAGACGGATCCGCAGTGGCCTTGACGATCTTTCCCTGGTACAAGGCCGAGCCGGTGGCGTTGTCGATCCCGGTGGGGATTTTGAGTTGGGAGCTGACGGCGATATTGCCGCCATTTTCCGTTGGCGGGCGGAAGATCCAAGCCTGCGCGCCGATGGTCATGTCGCCGAGGCCGCTCACCTGGAAAATCCCCGTGGGAGGATATTTCTGGTCGCGGGTGCCGTTGAAGACCGGCAGGTCCGCGATCAGGCTCCAGCGGGGACTGAGGCGGTATTCTAAGCCGATGTCGAAGATGTTTTGGTGATTCTCGATTGCGGAAGGCCTGGCAATTTCGGTAGAGCCTACAAAATATTTGTTGGAATTGAAGACTCGGTAACCGATGTCGACAGTCAGGTTGTGGAGCTTGTTAGAGGAGACCGGCCCGCCGGTATCACCCGGGAGCAACTCGTCAAAGGCGCGCTGATTACTGTGAGCCGCGACGCACCCTTGCGCAAGGGCGTTTCCGCCAAGCGATGTGAATGCCGCAATGACGATGAGACTCGACAGCTTTCTTGCATTTTTCATGAAGTACCTCCAAATGGCCTCGCAAACCAATGTGATCCAAGTCACCTTGGTGGATGGGTACGCCAAAGCTAATCGAGGAGGAGCCGGTTGTCGTCGGAATTTGGGTTGAGAAAAGTCTCCACCCAAGGCTGAGTGATCGAAATCGGATCCTTGTCCTGTGTGCATCGAAAGGACCAGAAAAACCTCATCAAAATGTCCGATGCGCGTCTCGGAAATTCTCTCTAAGGTTAGCGGCGGGGCACGGCAGGGAGCGGCGGCCAGGACCAGAACCCGGAAATGGTCAAGCCTCAAACGCCGGCATTCAAACTGACGAAGACCCGGGTGGCACGCCTCGATACCGGGAGGGTCTTTCGTAGAAGCCTTCCAAATCAAGCACAGGGAAAAACCATGAATCGTTCATTTCGCACTGGCGCGGCCCTTCTCATTTGCTGCGTAATGCCCCTGGCGCAGGCCAAGCGCGCGCCCAATCTTGAATTGAGAGACCTGAGGGGCAACAAGGAAAGGATCTCTGATTTGCGCGGCTCGATCGCGGTCGTCAACTTCTGGGCCACATGGTGTGGTCCCTGCGGGGAAGAGCTGCCCCTGCTGGCCACACTCAGCCAGGAGTACGGCGGCAAGAAGGTAAGATTCATCGCGGCGTCTGTCAACGAGGCCAAGGACCGCGCCAAGGTGGACGAATTCCTGAGGCACCGGAACTTGGCGCTGGAAGTATGGGTTGGCGCGGACACAGACATGATGGACCGCGCAGGACTCGGGGATGTGCTGCCCGCGACGCTGATCTTGGACGAGCAAGGCGAAATTGTTGCCCGGGTGGTGGGCGAGGCACGCAAGGAGGATGTGAAAGCTCCGGTGGATTGGTTGCTGAGCGGCCGGACTGGAGCAGCTCCGACCGCGTTCACCAAGCGGTATTAGAGCGGCTAATTGCCGATGTGGTCTCGCCGGCATTTTGGAGTGTTTGGAGAGCCGCTTCAGGGTTGCGCATGTATAGGTAAGGTGCCTTAGCTGCGCCAGTGTAGGTCTACTGGCGCGTCAATGGGGTGCTTGGGCGGAGCGCTGGTGTGGACGGAGACTTGACTGGATTCGAGGCGGGATTGCTTCAGGGCGAAGTACCATTTGGCGGGCTTGTCGGCGTCGTCGATCAACATCAGACTTGGGTTGTGGCGTAGGCCTTCGGCCTGCTGGATCATGGTGACTTGATCTTGCCGTACAAACTTTGCGCCGAAGAATTTGGCGATGGGCGTGACGAAGGGGACGTGGTAGAAGACGTTCCAGGCGGCGATGACGTCGATGCGGCAGGTGGAGGCGGTGACGGGGGTGACGGTGGTGAGGGAGGAGAACCACTTGTCGCCGGCGCGGATGACCTCAGTGCGGCGGTTGGGGAGGGTGAAGTCGATGGTGGTTTGGATGGGCGCGCGGTAGACGCCGAGGAGCTTGTACGGGGCGGAGTTGCCGCTGGGGGCGTGGGCGGACATGCGGAAGCCTTCGGGGATGGGCTCGAAGCGCTTGGCTTTTTCGCGAATGCTGGCGCGGCTGCGCCACCACCAGGCCTGATGGACGAAGGGGCCGTGGGCTGGGTCCATGAGGCCGATGATGCCGTGATCGACGTTGCAGGGCAAGTCGGCGGTTAGGAAGGCGCTTCGGTAGCGGGGGCTGAATTTGGCTAGCTCTGGGACTGGGCGGAGCGCGGCTGAGTCGAGCTTGCGGCCGGTGCCGGCGGAGGGGATGTAGACCCAGGCGTGGCCGTCGCGCTCTTCGCAGGGGAAGGCGGTGGCGTAGATGCGGGTGGCGTCGAGGTGGTCGTGGCTGGAGAGGGAGGGGATGAGAGCGCACTGGCCGCTGCAGGGCTCGAACTCCCAGCCGTGATAGCGGCAGGTGACGCGGTTGCCGTCAAACCAGCCGTAGCTTAGGGGGATGCCGCGATGGGGGCAACTGTCGCGCATGGCGAAGAGCTTGCCGCTGCTTAGTCTTCCCAGGACTAGGGGGATGTCGAGGAGCATGGCGGTGGCTAGCTTACCGGGGCGTAGCTGGCTGGTGCGCAGGGCTGGGTACCAGTCGTCGTAGAGGAGTGTGGCGGTGGGGCCCTGGCCCTGGATTGGGATTAGTGCGCCGGAATCTGTGGTGGTGACGAACGGCATTTGGAACTCACCTTAGCATTGCGGGCGGGGCGGACGCCAACGGGGGGAGGTCGGCGGGAGGCGGTTTATGGATTGGCCGCCAAATCTCCCGAAGTCCAAAGAAGCTACAATTCGACGGGGGAATCTCGTATGTGTTCGGATGAACAGCCCACGACCGTGAAAGCTGCATTAGCGGTGTCCCGACTCCTTTGGCCAGGCTTCGTCGAAGAGCATGAATGTGTGTTCCTCGCCAGGCATTCGGGTACTAATCCCCCGCCTGCAGACGACACCGCGACAGGTTGGGAGTCGTTTGTTAATCACACGCATATCTTCGACGAATTTGCGAACGATGCATCCACTTTTGTCGCCGAAGAAGTGGCATACAATGAGCACCATCCTGATTTCCTTTCCGCATGTGAATTGGGCCAGGAGATCGCGAAGCTGTGGGCATTGAAGCTCATGATGGATTTTCCGTTTGCGCGCTTCCGCGTTTACTACACGCAGTACGATAACCCAATAGTGCGCTTTCATAAAGTGCGCAACGACGAACCGCATTGGCTATCCGATGAGGCGCTTCAGGGTGCCACCGACCCCTCGTTTCGGAATGCGCTGATCTACGACACATCCAGGATTAACTTGCCGAGCTGGGAACACTCGAAATCGGTCTTATAAATTCAAGATGGGTAGATCGTCGGCTAACCGAACAGAACGCTTGAGCTGGCGGCCCGTTGAAAAGCAACAGCGGATCTTGCCACAGCGGGCAGGCTTTCTACTCTCCGCCGCTGCCCTCCGGGGCGCGGGGAACGAGAGGGATGGCTTTCCCCGGGTTGCTTCCGCCGCGGCGGACTTCACCCGTGGCTATTTTCGTTCCATCCCTCCGGGACGACTGCACTGGTTCATCCCCTGCGGGTTGGTAACGATGGTTGGGGGCAGCTACAAAACCTTTGGCGACGCGATCAGGCTTCGGGCTGAGGATTTGCAGGGGTTTGGAGGATTTGGACTAGCTGGTCTTCGTTGAGGCTGGTGGCTACTTCGTCGTGACGCCAGTGTTTTTGGCATCCGGGAAAATCGAGCGGGACGCATTGGGAGGCTATGTTGCGGGCCCGCATCTCGTAACCGCCGGGGAGGATGTTGAGCAGGCAGGCTACGGCGGCGACGCCGGTGTCGGGCTCGCGCTGCCAGCGCTCAAGCCAGCGGCTGAATCCGGTTGCGTGGGGGACGATGTAGACGGTGACGCCGAGGGCGCGCATGCGGCGGGCGAGACGGTTGACGGAGCAGCCGGGGCTGCAGGCGGCGCAGCGGATGTCTGTGCCGGCGGCGTGCGCGCGGCAGAATGTGGCGTAGGGGCCGCGCATACAGGCGGGCACGAGGACAATCTTATGGGTTTTGCTCGCGAAGCTGTCGCGGAGGCCGCTGTTCATAATCTCGGCTGCGACCATGCCGAGGTGGTAATCGACGGGCTCCTTGCCACAGAGCAGCTGGTCTTCCCGGATTGGACGGCTGCGGTATTCGGTGGCGAGAAAGATGGGAACGCCGAGTGTATAAACGCCGAGGGCGGAATCCGCTTCGCGGCGAAACCAGTGGTAGAAGCTCACGGCGATTTCAATGCATTGGATGGCTTGCGGGCGCGGGAGCGAATGAATATAACTGCGCCAGTTATTAAGGCGCATGGCCTCTTGCTCAAACTCGCCCGTGGCCATGAGCCATTCGATGAGGCGAGGCAGCACATTGAGCATTTGGGCCTGGCTGGTTCTCGCTTTGATTTCTTTGGCGGATCGGGCGGCGCTGTTGTTGAACCGGGCGCATTGCCTGAGACCGCGCTTTGAATTGCGACAGGGGCTGGTCCGCTGGCAGGAGGCGAAGTTGGGACAGGGCAGGGGGGCGCGAGTGATTTGCGGCATGAGAAAAGCGCGCGTGAGCCGAGCGCGCAAGAAGTCGGACGCCGACTTGAAGCCTGGCGATCGGCCGCGCAGCCAGAAGAGCTCCCGCGCCAATGAGACGGCCCAGACGGGTGTGGTTTCGGCGGCGCGGGCATAGCGCGCGAGGAGCAGGCCGAGGGTGAGGAGCTCGACGGCGTATTCGCCGAGGCTGCGCGGAGACTCAAGCAGGGTGATTTGTACGTAATCGCTGTACGCCGCGAGCTGGGGCGTGGCACGGAGTTGGGCTTCTGCAAGCAGCTTGTGAGAGAAGCGGGCTACGTCCGCAGAGTAGCCACCGGAGTTGGCGAGACCGGAGTCGGGACTATGGGGGCGGAGGTCGTAAATGAGGTCTGGGATGGATGTGGGGATTGCAGGCGGGGACTGGCTGGAGACTTGCATCGCATAGCTCTTTCCGCGATTCCACGCTTTCCGCTGGGTTCAGCGAGGATGACCACTGCAAATCATACGCTGGAAGTGTGAAAGGAGTTCCGCTGGATGCTCACGCGCCGGGCTTAATCGACCACTTTGAGCAGCCTTCCGTTCTTGAGGAGGAAGCGCTCGCCGCGCCAGAGGATGGTGTTGCCGGCGAAACCTGCGATCCAGATTCCCATGGCGACGAGGTCGCGGAAGGGCAGCAGCCAGAGGTTGGGCAGGACCTGGTGGTCGGCGAGGACCTGGGCACCGACCATCATAGCGAGGGTAAGGCGCAGGAAGAAGCTGAGGCCCAGTAGCCAGAGGCTCACGGGACTGACGCCGCTGGCGAGGACGTTGAGGAGCGCCCAAGCGAGTCCGTGGGTGAAGACGAGGCCGATATAACCGCCGGGGCGCGCGTCGCGGACGGTCCGGGTCCAACGGAGTTGATGGTCTAAGAAGCCGCGCCAGGTGTAGGGAGGGGTGGCGGTTTCGACGACTTCGGCGCTGAGGGCGACGCGAAAGCCGGCCTGGGCGATGCGTGCGCCGAGCTCGTAGTCGTCTGCGAGATGGTCGACCAGCGGGTTGAGGCCGCCGATTTTGTCGAGGGCCTGGCGGCTGACGGCAAGGGTCGATCCGAGGCCGTAGTGCAGGCCGCCTTCAATCATTTTCGAGAGGAGGACGCCGGCCTGGAAGTCGGTGGCGATGCCCAGGGATTCAAGGCGCGAGGGTAAGGTCGTGTGAGCGCGGCCGCGGTAGAGGGTGGTAACGAGGCCTACGGGCGGGAGTTTGTTTGTCTCCCCGGTCCCCAAGTGCATGGGACCGGGGGCACCCAGCGTTTGTTGGCGGCTTGCGAAGGGGGCCATTACTCGCTCGATATAGCGGGGCGAGACGGTGATGTCCGAGTCATTGATCAGGAGATAGGGATGGCGGGCGTGGGTGGCGAGCTGGATGAGGGTGCTGACTTTGCCATTGGCGCCGAGGTTCTGGGGGCAGTGGATTAACTGAATGGAATGAGAGGGGAACTCCTGCCGGAGTTGTTCGACGGCTGACACCGCGGGGTCGTCGAGGGTGGAGACGCCGAAGAGGAGCTCGTATTCGCCGGAATAGCGCTGGCGGCAGTGGCTGCGAAAGGCGTCGAGCATGGCGGGATCGAGGCCCTTGAGCGATTTGAGGATGGAGACGCCCGGGGCGTAGGGAGGAAGCGGGGCGCGGCGGGAGGCGACCCAGGCCTGCGCGGCAACGATGGAGGCGAAAAAGTAACCCATGCCGGCGATGGCGAGGACCGTGGTGAGGATCTCCACGGATTGGGCTAGGACGTGAGGCATGGATGGTTCAAGTTTATAAGACAGGGAATAGGGAATAGGGATTAGGAACTGAGCTTGTTGACAGCCCTATACTTCTAGGGGTATGGTTCCTGATACCAAGATGTCGAGGGGTGTGGGAATGGCGCGGAATGATTTGCAGGGGAGTCTGGACTTGCTGGTTTTGAAGACGCTTTCGCAGCGGGACAGGCTCCACGGGTACGGGGTTGTGGTGCATATACAGCGGGCGTCGGATGAGCTGCTGCAGGTGGAAGAGGGGTCGATCTATCCTGCGCTGCACAGGATGGAGCAGAGCGGTTGGATCGAGTCGGAATGGGCGCAGACGGAGACGGGACGGAAGGCGAAGTATTACCGGCTGACGAAGGCTGGGGAAAAGCAATTGGAGGCGGCGGAAGAGAGCTTTGAGCAGCTGGTGAAGGGCGTGCGGGCGATGCTGCGGTATGCGTGAGGTGGGAGCGATGGGACTGATTCGCAGGATAACGAACCTGTTGCGCCGCTCGCGGATGGATGGTGAGATTGAGGCTGAGCTCAACGCGCATATTGAGATGCGGATTGAGGAAAATCTGGCGGCGGGGATGTCGCCCGAAGAGGCGCGGCGGGATGCGCTGGTGCGGTTTGGGAACCGGACGGCGACGAAGGAGCGCACTGCCGCGGAGGATGCGAACCTGGGGTTCGGCAGCTTCTTTAGGAATGTGCGGTTTGCGCTGCGGCAACTTCGCCGCTCGCCGGGGTTTGCGCTGACGGCAATTCTGACGCTGGCCCTGGGGATTGGCCCCAACGTGGCGATCTTCAGCATTATCTGGGCTACATTTCTGGCTCCGGTTCCTTATCCTCACCCGGAGCAGCTGGTGGTGGTTTGGAACCACTACAAGGGTGAGCGCACTTCGACCGGCGGCGAAGAATACGCCCAGCTAGCCGCCGAGAATCACTCTTTCGAGCGTCTGGATTTTCAATCGTGGCTCGTCGTTCACCTTACAAATCCGGACCACACAGCGGACGAGGCGGGAGGCCTCCCTGTAAGCCCTGGGATGGAAACCCGGACGGTGGGATATCCGATGGCTCTGGGGCGTGACTTTCAGCCTGATGAGGGCAGCCCCGGCAAGGACCATTTTGTAATTCTCTCGCACCTGCTATGGCAGGACCGGTATCATTCCGACCCCAATATCGTGGGGAAATCCATTCTTGTTGAGGATGAGCCTTACACGGTGGTTGGAGTGACGCATGCCGATCCTCACGACCGGCCCGGGGGGGTAGAGTTTGGCGTTCCCATCCGGTTTTTACCGGGTGTTCCCACCAATCAATTCGGCATCATGATTGGCCGTCTCAAGCCCGGAGTCACGTTGGCTCAGGCACAGGCGGAGCTCTCCGTAATTGAACACAGGTTTATGCTGCAGCACGGCGGCGGGAATGCGAACGCTTCGGCCTTGACGGTGGAACGGTTCCGCAATGACTGGCTTGATATGAAAACGCAACGCAATCTGTGGTTGCTGCTTGGCTCGGTCGGACTCGTATTGCTCATAGCTTGCGCAAACATTGCCAATCTGCTTCTTGCGCGCGGTTCGTCGCGCAATCAGGAACTTGCCGTCCGCTCGGCACTGGGCGCGACACGCCGGCAGATTTTTGTTCAGCTGATCACGGAGAGCCTCATGCTCGCGATGCTGGGAGGAGCTACCGGGATTGCCATGGGGTGGGGAATCATGAAGCTCAGCATCGCAAGCTTCCCTGACCTAGTGATCGGATCCCAAGACGCGGTGGTTGAGATGAACCTGCCGGTTTTGTGCTTTGCTGTGGCGATCGCGGTGCTGTCCGGGGTTGTGTTTGGTTGCGCTCCCGGGTGGAAAGCGACGCGGCTCAACCTGAGTGAAACGCTGAAGCAGGGGGCCCGCACCTCGGGCGGCCGCGGTCGGGCACCTGTTCAATCTGCTCTGGTGATCGCTGAGATTGCGTTGGCTTTGATTCTGCTTTCCGGGGCGGGAATGGCGCTGCACAGCTTCTGGAACCTGAGCCGGATCGATGTAGGCTTTACCGCCGATCATGTGGTTACGGCAGAGCTACGACCGCGTGGCACTTCTGGGCGGGGCGGCAGGCCGACAGTTCCGCCGACCCAGCAGATCATCGTTCGGCAACATCAACTCATCGATCATCTCCGCACTGTTCCGGGTGTGGCCGACGCTGCCCTTGCCACGAATATGCCCCTGCACGGTCACACCACATTCCCGTTTTCCGTCGCCGGCCGGCCTGTTGACAAGGCCAATCGACCCGTCGCCGACTTCGAGGCTGTGTCCCCCAGCTTCTTCAACACCTTCGGCATTCGGCTGGCGCGTGGCAGGTTTCTCAACGAGGGCGACACTCTCGCCGCGCCGCCGGTTGTCATGGTCAACGAGACGTTTATCCGGCGATACCTCAACAACGTTGATCCGCTCTCTCAGCAATTAGTGATGCCCTGGTTTGTAAGGGGCGACAGCCAGTCACCAAAGACTGCCGACTACCAGATTGTCGGAGTCTTTCATGACGTCCTTGATAATGAACACCTCACCGGCACGGTGCAGCCGGAGATATTTATCTCGCAATGGCAAGCGGGGATTTCTTGGGTTGCAATCGCGGTTCGCACGGTGGCGCCGGACCCGGCGGCTGTGACTCGTGGCCTGCAAGCCGCTGTAAGCGCAGTGGAGCCCACAACGGCAATCGACCACGTTGAAGCGATGAGCGACGCTGTGGAAGGGCAAAGCTCCAGCGACCGGTTTCAGATGGTTTTGTTTGGCGCGTTTGCGGCGGTGGCGCTGTTGCTGGCGGCTGTGGGGATTTACGGGGTGATGTCGTTCGCTGTTGCGCAGCGCACGCATGAAATTGGCGTTCGCATGGCGCTTGGAGCGCGACGCAGCGAAGTTGTGATGCTGATGGTGCGCGGGGGAATGGGGATGGCGCTGATTGGCATTTTAGTTGGGCTGGCCGGCGCATATGGACTCGGCCGGCTGATGCACACAACACTTTATGGCGTGGAAGCCGCGGATTTTGGAAGCCTGGCTGCGGTGGCGGCATTACTGTTTGTCGCGGCAATGCTGGCTTGCTGGCTGCCGGCGCGGCGCTCGGCCTCCATCGATCCCGTGCAGGCTCTGCGCAACGAATGACAGTTCACAGTTAGCCCAACTTCCGCAGTTTGGACGAGAAGTCCTTTCCTTTCAGCGCTGGCGGGGTCAAGTTTCCACTACATCGGCGCGAATTCTGGCACGGATGGCAGCTTCAAGCCGAGGTGTTGCAGGA